>CAZBKV010000249.1:0-3997 GCA_964492575.1 uncultured Verrucomicrobiota bacterium
GATCTCTTAAAGGTAGAAGAAGAAAAAGTGGAATAAATTAAGGAATCACCAAAATGAATTCTTGGACCACAATGAAAAAAATCTTCTTCCTTCTTAGCTTTATTCTTTGGTCGGTTCATCCTTTATCCGCCCAAGAAACAAAAGGGACGGTCCGGGGCGAGTTTGAAGTTCCATTTTATGATTCCAAAAATCCTAATCGGTTGCTTTCCCTCATTCGAGGTTCCCAGATTCGGGTTCTTTCTCAAGGACAACTTCAATTAGGCAAAGTCCAGGTTATTGTCTTTGATCCTACAGGAACGACTAATTTTATCATTCAAGGAACCCAGTGCCGCTACGAAGTAAACCGCCGCGTGGTGTGGTCTCCCCAACAGATTCATATCTTCTCAGGGGATAGAAAGGCGGAATTGAAAGGAGTAGGTTTTACATATGACCAACAAAATCAAAATCTTATTGTTTCAAATCAAGCAATGGCTTCCATCCGAAGAGGGAAAGGGGAAACCGGAATATTGAAAATCACCTCCGACTCTCTTCTGATCGATCTTCGTCAAAACCTTTTCGATTTTCAATCTCATGTGGTGGCGGAGGATCAGCGTTTCCAACTTCAATCCCATCGATTACGAATATGGCGTAATTCGAGAATGTCCACCAACGGTTCGATGCGACTGTTGGCTGAGGGGGAGGTGGTGATCCAAGATCGTGTTTATGGCCTGCAGGCCTGGGCCCAGATAGCAGAGTATACCACCCAAAAATCCTCTCGTCAGATTCGGCTCCAAAAGGAGGTTCGATGGGTGCAAGGAAGACGGGAGGGAAGAGCAGAAGAAATTGAGCTTGATCTGATACGTCGGAAGCTTCAAATGCAAGGGAAAGCCTTCGTGCGACTTCCGCGTTCTTTTCAAGCAGTTCGCCTTTTCCCCGCTGGCGAAACCAATATAACTTCTTCCAAGCAATGGATTCAAATAGCAGCGGATCAAATTATTGCCTTTTTACCGGAAACCAATGCTCCACTTCAGAATTTTTCCGCGATGGGTAATGTAAAAGTAAATTTTGAACCAGAGAGAATTCGATTAGAAGCTGGAGAATTGAATTTAGAGAAGAGGAAAAAGTTATGGATTAGGAAAGGAGTACATTGGTATGGGATGGGATGGGAGGCAATGGGAAAGGAGATGGAGGTGGATTTAGGAGAAGGAAGTTTTGTGTTAACAGAAAAGACTCAGTTGGTCTTTGATCCTGATCTTCTTCGAGGAAAGAGGGTGGCAAATCAAAATCATAATACAAATCATTGGATTTTTATCTACGGCCGGGGTGCTCGTTATCAACCTCCTTGGTTAAACGTCGAGGGCCCCGTTTCTATTTTCAAAAGGGAGACAAACGGAGATTATATAATAAAGAGTCAAAATTTACAGGTCCATTATGAAAATGGAATCCGAGAAATCCGATTCATAGGAAAGGTATCAGTGGATATACACAACTTAAGAGGAAAACGTATATTGAAAGCAGATCAGGCAGTATTAAAGTTTAAAAAAGGCGGCGTCCTTCATTCCCTTCAAGCAATAGGGCATATTGAGGGGATAGAGTATTTTGTGGAAAATGGGAGAAGACAGGAGTTCCGAATAAAATGTAAGCAATTGATAACCTTTTGGGACCCTAAAAGAGATTCAATTGAAAAAGGCGAGGCAAAAGGAGATGTAGAAATCAGTTATGGGGATTTTTATGGAGTGGCCGATCGTGCGCAATTTGATCGCGGAAAAGGAGAATTTGTGTTTTGGGGGCGGCCTTGGATATGGACTCCGGAAGGACGTCTATATGGTGCTGAACCGTTACGCTGGAATCAAAAGGAGAAACGAATTAGTGGAGAGGGGGCCTTTCGGTTGATTTGGCATCATCCTCAGGGGGTTGAACAAATTCCAAAGGCTTTTCTGGAACCAAATTTCAAATGAGGAGTTTATGGAGCGGCAGACAAAGACCAAACCAAAATCAGGACAAACCGGTAATTCCAAGGAGCAGGGGCGGCTTCTGAGTGTAGAAGGATTGGTAAAGTCTTATCATGGAAGGTGTGTTGTAAATGGGGTAAGTCTTTACGTAAATAGCGGAGAAATTGTGGGGCTCTTAGGGCCGAATGGGGCAGGGAAGACAACGACATTTCAGATGATCGTAGGGCTGATTCGGCCAGAAAAGGGGCGGGTGTGGTTTCTTGGGCAAGATATTACTTCATTTCCAATGCATCGGCGAGCTCGATTGGGGATTGGTTATTTAACCCAAGAGCCTTCGGTCTTTCGAAAGCTGACGGTGGAACAGAATTTATTAGCGATTTTGGAAACTTGCTCATTGCGTCCGGAAGAGAGGCGGTTACGTCTTCAGGCCCTTTTGGAGGAATTGAATTTGGATCATCTTGCAAAGTCAAAGGCTTATACGTTAAGCGGGGGAGAGAAGCGGCGGTTGGAAATTACGCGAGCTTTGATTTTGGATCCGAAATTGATGTTATTAGATGAGCCGTTTAGTGGGATTGATCCGATTGCGGTATATGAGGTACAGAAGATTCTGCGGCGTTTGCGGGATCGAGGGTTAGGGATTTTGGTAACAGATCATAACGTTCGGGAGACTTTGAAGTTAGTGGATCGGGCTTATTTGATTCATCATGGGGAGGTATTGATGGAGGGAGAAGCGGAGAAACTGGTCAATGACCCGAAAGCACGGGAGATTTATTTAGGACCAGAATTTAATCTATAAACATTTAGAATAGAATATGAAGAAAAGGAAGATCCAAGTAAATGATTTTTTTAAGCGGGCGCGGGAAGTGTTGCCCATTCGATTGCTTCAGGGGGAGCGATATCTGCGGCGATTGATTCAAGAGCCTACGGTTAATCGTCCCGGTTTGGCATTGGCCGGGTGTATGAAATATTTTGCATGGCGGCGGGTACAAGTGTTAGGGAGCGCGGAAATTCATTATCTTCGATCATTAAATAAAGAAGAACGGCGAAGACGCTGTGAGGATTTATTTCAGTTTCGCATTCCTTGTATTGTTATTTGTCGTTCTTTGAAGCCGGATTCGGTTCTGCGAGAAGCAGCGGAGAAGGCGCATATACCGATCTTCCAAAGTCCCATGGTAACCATGCGCTTTATTAATCAAGCGACGATTTTATTAGAAGAAATGTTTGCCCCGGAGGCCACAGTGATGGGAAGTATGGTGGATATTTTAGGGGTTGGGGTTTTGATTCAAGGAGAAAGTGGGATTGGAAAGAGCGAATGTGTGCTGGAGTTAATCGAACGGGGATATTGTTTAGTGTCGGATGATGTGACACGGGTACGGTTGTCAGAAGAAAAGAAACTGATTGGGAGGAGTCCGGAGGTGACATTTGGAATGATGGAGGTTCGAGGAATTGGGATTATTGATGTACGGGCGATGTTTGGGGTGCGCTCGATTCGAACCGAAAAACAGATTGATTTAGTGGTCACTTTGAGTGAGTGGAATGAGTGTGATGAGAAAGATCGACTTGGATTGGAGGAAGAAAAGATCGAGATTTTAGGGGTAAAACTACGGCATATTCGAATTCCGGTTCGACCAGGGCGTGATATTGCAAGATTAGTAGAAGTGGCGGCGTTTGATACGAAGTTGCGGATGATGGGAATGAACCCAGCCGAGGAGATAGATCGAAGGGTGATTGAAAAGATGCGAGAGGAAGCCGATCGAAAAGCGTGGCGAAAGAGGAAATAGGAGAAATAGCCGGAATGAAGGGGAGAACCAGCAGAATAGGGTGGATTCGGATTGGGGTGACCGGTGGACCTGGGATGGGTAAGTCTACGGTAGCTCGATATTTTGAGGAGTTTGGAGTTCCGGTGGTAGATACGGATCAATTAGCGCGGGAATTAGTAAAGCCGGGGCAACCGGCGTGGGAAGAGATTCGGCGGATTTTTGGGTCGGGGGTGTTTTTGCCGGACGGTTCTTTGGATCGGGCTGCATTGGCGCGATGGGTGTTTCGAGATGTGCAAGCCCGAAAGA
>CAZBKV010000249.1:4007-4575 GCA_964492575.1 uncultured Verrucomicrobiota bacterium
AACTGGAAGGAATTTTGCATCCTCGAATCCGAACGGAGTGGAAGCAGCGGTTAGAAAGGTATCGAAGCGAGGGAAAGAAGGCGGCAGCGGTGTTGATTCCTTTATTATTTGAAACAGGGTGGGAGCGGGAGTTGGATGTGGTGGTTTGTGTGGGATGTACGGAGGAGACACAGCGGGAACGATTACTGAAGAGGGGCTGGTCAGATGAAGAAATTAGATTACGAAATCGGGCCCAGTGGCCAGTGGAACAGAAGATGGCACGGGCAGATTATGTGATTTGGACGGAAGGGTCTTTGGGGGTAACGGAGGAACAAGTGCGTCGAGTTTTACAACGAATAGGGGTATTAGGCATATAACCAGGCAAAACTACGAGAAGGAAAGTTCTAGTGATTGGAAAGGCGCTATGGAGAGACGGTGGGTTCGAATTTTATATAACATAGTGTTTAAGGTATTTTTTTGGTTAAGTGCACCGTACTATTTTTGGCGGTTGTGGCGTCGTGGGAATTGGCGAGAAGGATTTTGGCAGCGGTTTGGGTATTATGGGGCGCGGATCAAACATGCCTTGACG
>CAZBKV010000250.1:0-4552 GCA_964492575.1 uncultured Verrucomicrobiota bacterium
GGCGGGCTCGGTTCTGGGGCCATCAACCGCAGGCAGATTTGGCCCTTTTAGAGCGTGGCTTCCATATCGCGTATTGTGATGTCGCCGATCTGTATGGGGCCCCGCAAGCCGTGGAACGATGGAACCGATTTTATGCCTTCATGTGCCGGCTTGGGTTTGATGCCAAGCCGTTTCTGGAAGGGATGAGCCGGGGCGGATTGATCATCCACAACTGGGCCGCGGCCAACCCGGATAAAGTTTCCGGTCTCTACGGCGACAATCCGGTCCTAGACATTCGCAGTTGGCCGGGTGGTTTTGGAAAAGGGAAAGGAAGTCCGGTGGACTGGAGACGATGCATGAAGGTCTATGGATTGAAGTCAGTCGATGAGGTTGCCAAGCGAAAGCTCAATCCCCTCGATCATCTCGAACCGTTGGCCAAAGCGGGGGTTCCGATTCTGTACATTCTGGGCACGGCTGACACGGTGGTTCCGCCGTCGGAGAATGCCGAGATTGCTATTCAGAAGTATCGGCGACTAGGCGGACGCGTAGAGGTCATCCGAAAACCGGGAATGGGGCACCATCCTCACAGTCTGCCGAATCCCCAGCCGATTGTAGACTTTGTGTTGCAAGCGACCGGTCGATTCATCAACCCGGCTACCTTACCGGCTCCTTCGGCCGAATATCGTGCCGGAGCCGGTTGGGGCGGAAAAACCTGGTGGCAGGCGTTTCAAGACCTCAATGCCTTGGTTCGAGTGCATCCGGAGATTCAACTGGTCTTTCTAGGGGATTCCATTACCCAGGGATGGACCGGTGATAGGGATCGGTTGGCCCATCCGGACGGCCAGCGGCTGTTTGACCGGTTCTTCGCCCGTTGGCATGCCGTTTCCTTAGGACTCTCTGGCGATCGGACTGAGCATGTCCTCTTTCGAATTCGACACGGAAACTTGGCCGGACTTCATCCTAAGGCCGTGGTTTTGATGATCGGGGTCAACAACATCCATACAGCCCATCATCCGGCCGAGTGGATTGCAACAGGGACCGAAGCCATCGTCAAAGAACTGTGCCGTCGAGTCCCGGAAGCCAAGATCTTCCTGCTCGGCTGTTTTCCGACCAATCCGGATCCCGCATCCTGGGAACGCCAGCAGGTCAACCTCCTTCACCAAAAGATCGCTCATCTGGATGACGGCAAACATGTCATCTATGTGGATCTTCGCGGGTTATTCCTCTTACCGGACGGACGGTTGGATTTCCAGCGGATGCGATCCGACGGCATCCATTTAAAGCCGGCCGGCTACGAAGCCTGGGCCCACGCTCTTGTTCCAATTCTGGAGCGCTGGATCGGGGAAGGGACAAAATCTAAAATCGGAAAGTAAAAGAGGGTGCGGAAGATGAAATTAGAAAAACTGAAAAAGGTGGACTTAAGGTCTGAGTGGAAAAATGAATCGAGTGATTTTACCACGTGGTTATCCAGGAAAGAAAATTTAGATTTGTTAGGAGAAGAGATAGGAATTGATATCTCGCTTATAAAAACTGAAGCTAATGTTGGTAGATACAATGTGGATATTCTTGCAGAAGAAGAGAATACTGGCAGAAAGATAATCATCGAAAATCAGCTTGAGAACACAAATCATGATCATTTGGGAAAGATAATAACTTATGCTACGGGATATGACGCGGAAATAATAATATGTGTTGTTAAAGACGCAAGAGACGAACATAAGCAAGCGATAGATTGGTTAAACAGGCACATGGATCAGAACGTTAATTTCTTTATTTGTTAAAATAGATTATCTTTCCACGCTCCTTGCCTTACCAACCTCTCTAATCAATTGTACCTTCGCCCGATATAGAGCCTAAGCCGTTCCTCCCCTATAAGCTTAAGGGTTGTCTTTTCGAGGGAATCAAAATCTTGAGAAATCTTAAGAATCGTCAGAGGTAATTCCAGCTTGTTCCCATAAATAATAAATTGGGCTACCCCTTAAAATCCCTCTTAATAAGTCGTGTTTCATGATCGTCCTTCTTACTTATTGCTTTATCAGTTAAAATCATCCTTCGAATTTGAACAATCATTGAAAGGACAATTCAGACCTTTTATTTTGTTAAAGTATGAAAAACTTGAAAAGGGCGGTGCTCTGTCTTGTTGTAGTAGGATGCTCTGTCTCCTCTACGGAGGAGGAATTTCGAATCCGATTTTTTTCAGGCATGTGTGATGCCTCAGCCGCTGTATGGATCACAAATCAGATTTTTGCCGTTGCGAACGATGAGGATAATGTGCTTCGCCTCTATTCTCTCTCTCAAAATTCTGCCCCCCTTCGATCCATCAATCTTTCCTCCTTCCTCCACATTATCCCTAAACATCCTGAGGCCGATTTGGAAGGTGCTGCAAGGGAAGGGGATTGGATTTATTGGATTGGATCTCATGGGCGGAATAAGGAAGGGAAGTTTCGACCCAATCGTCATCGATTTTTTCTGACTCGAATTGAGTGGGACGAGCCGATCCCGACACTCCGGCCGGTTGGGGTTCCCCGGACGGACTTGCTTCAATGGATTCAACGGATCCCGGCACTTCGGTCGTTTCGATTGGAGAACGGTCGGGCTCCCAAACAAGGCGGGGTGAATGTCGAAGGGCTCGCTGCGGATGGAGAGGGAGGGGTGTGGATTGGATTTCGGAGTCCGTTGCGGGAAGGCCGGGCTCTAGTGGTGCATCTTTTGAATGCTCGCGCCTATCTTTTGTCTCAGCAAACAGTTCCTCGTTTTGGAGCGATCGATTGGTTGGATTTAGGAGGATTAGGGATTCGGAGCCTTGTACGGATTGGGGAAGAGAGGTATTTGATCCTTGCCGGGCCGGTTGGAGGGGAAGGAAGATTTGCTGTTTATTTATGGGATAGGAACGGGAAGCGCCCTATTCGGGGAACGTGGCGGATCCCGGAGAGGCTGGAGATTCATCCGGAATCTTTGTTATGGGTCGGAAGAAAGCAGGAGGGAGAGAAAAAAAATCGGTATATCTTTTGGGTTGTGAGTGATGATGGGACGCGCCGAATCAACGATAGAATTTGTAAGGAACTTTCCGATCCTCGGCAACGGCGGTTTCGTTTGATCCAGGTGGAGGCAGAATTTCCCTTACGTGTTCGATAAATCTTTCCAGAGAACCTAGAATCTAGGTTTCGTGACCTTGACCGAGAGGGGAGGCTTCTTCTATGCTTCGGCACGTCTAGGGAAGGAACGATCCGGTGAATGTGGGAGCGTGTGAAAAAGTTATTTTCCAATTTCTTTTCATATGATATCGGCATCGACTTAGGGACGGCCAATTCGTTGGTCTTTGTGAGGGATCAAGGGATTGTGCTGCGGGAGCCGTCTGTAGTAGCGATCGATACAGTAGCGAATCGGGTTGTGGCTGTTGGGGAACGAGCAAAGCGGATGTTAGGACGGACCCCGGGGAATATTGTGGTGATTCGGCCGATGAAGGATGGGGTGATTGCGGATTTTGAGGTTACGGGGGCGATGTTACGGGATTTTATCCGCCGGGTGCATCCGCGAAGGGGGACGATATTGATTGGGCCGCGGGTGGTGGTGGCGATTCCTTCGGGGATTACGGAGGTGGAACGTCGGGCGGTGAAGGAATCGGTTCGGAATGCGGGGGCACGGGAGGTCCATCTGATTGCGCAACCGATGGCTTCTGCGATTGGGGTGGGGCTTCCGATTGAGGAGCCGGTGGGCAATATGATCGTTGATATCGGTGGAGGAACCTGTGAGATTGCGATTATTTCACTCTCTGGTATTGTGTTTAGTAGGAGTTTGCGAGTAGGAGGAGATGAATTTGATGAGGCCATTATGGCCTATATGAAAAAGGCCTATAACCTAATGATTGGGGAACGAACGGCAGAAGAGATTAAGATTCGGATTGGATCGGCCTATCCGCTAGAGCAGGAATTGTCGATGGAAGTCAAAGGGCGGGATCTTGGAACCGGGTTACCGAAGACGGTAACGGTCCGTTCCGAGGAGATCCGAGAAGCCCTGCAAGAGCCGCTTTCTGCGATTTTGGAAGCGATTCGACTGACTTTGGAACGTTGTCCCCCGGAACTCGCAGCGGACTTGGTAGATCGAGGGATTGTCATGGCAGGGGGGGGATCGTTGTTACGTGGAATTGACCGGTTGGTTGCTGAAGAGACGTATCTTCCGGTTCATATTGCGGATGATCCCCTGACCGCTGTGGTCGAGGGAACGGGACGTGCTATGCAGATGGGGCTTCTTGGTCAGGTGACCTCTGCAGAATAGAGAGCCTAGGTCGCGCCGCCCAGCCAATCCGAGTCGCTCCTGCCTGTTTGCCCCAACAGGGCGGCAGATGCGAGTCAAAGAATCGATACAAACGCGACGTTCGATTTGGTTTTTCGTTGGACTTTTCTTCCTCCTCGCCTTCTTCCCTGCGAGGTGGGGGAGTTCCTTCCGCACTTTGTTTCAGGTTCTCGGGATTCCGTTGGCAGGATTAACTGTAATAGGCCAATCTGTGGGAGAACGTGTCAGATGGGCCTTGACTCCCAAACGGGTTCTCGCACAACGCCTTTTAGCTCTCGAA
>CAZBKV010000251.1:0-2913 GCA_964492575.1 uncultured Verrucomicrobiota bacterium
GGCGTGGGGCTGATCCGGTCTTTTATGTGACCTTAGGAAGCGGGGTCGGCGGTGGGTTAGTGACCCAAGGGCGGATTTATCACGGAGCCCTGCCTGGTGAAGCGGAGATTGGTCATGTGCGTTTGGATCGGGAAGGGACCACTGTGGAGGCCCGTTGTTCGGGGTGGGCGATGGATCGACGGATTCGGGAAGGGGTGGCAACGCATCCGGAGAGTCTTCTTGCACGCTTGGCTCGCGAAGATCCCGGTCATGAGGCTCGCCACCTTTCCAGAGCCCTGGAGCAAGGGGATCGTTGGGCTCAATCTCTTGTGGCTGAGCTGACCCAGGACTTGGCCTGGGCCTTATCTCATGTGGTTCATTTGTTCCATCCTGGTGTGATTGTTCTGGGGGGTGGATTATCCAAGCTAGGACATTGGCTTCAAGAAGGGGTTCAAAACTATCTTCCGAGGTGGGTTATGGAGGCGTTCCATCCGGTACCGGAGGTTCGTCTTTCTGCATTAGGGGATGCAGTGGTTCCAATCGGGGCCATTTTAGCAGCCGCTTCTAAATTCCCTTCTGGTTCCTGAATGGACAAAATTGGGAAAGAAAAGTATTCTCGGAAGTTACTGGCAAGATAGATTTATGGCCAATAAGGGCGTAGGGGGAGTGATCTTTACCATATTCTTGTCAGGCATGATTGGAAGGAGAGACAGATTTGAACCAAACCCAACGGAGGATTAGGTATGCAAAGGCAAAGGTCATGGAGAATTGGCGGATTGGTATTAAGTCTTATCCTTTTTAGGGGCCTCTTTGCTGCTCAGCCGCCAAATATTGTGTTGATCATTTCGGATGATCAAGCCTGGACAGATTACGGATTCATGGGGCATCCGGTGATTCAGACTCCCCATTTGGATCGATTGGCAGCAGAGAGCGCGACGTTTCTTCGTGGGTATGTTCCCACCGCTTTATGTCGTCCTTCTCTGATGAGCATTATGACCGGACTCTATCCGCATCAGCATCGAACAACCGGGAATGATCCTGCCCTCACTCCTCAGAATCGACAGCGGGCGGCCGCCGCTCAGGTTGATCTTCGAGAGCTGTTGATTTGTCATGTCGATCGTTATTCCACACTCCCCCGGCTTCTCTCACAACGCGGGTATTGGAGTTTTCAGTCCGGAAAGTGGTGGGAAGGAAACTTCCGTCGAGGCGGCTTTACGGACGGGATGACCATTGGTTATCCTCATAAAGGCGGGCGTCACGGAGATGTTGGGCTTCGGATCGGGAGGGAAGGGCTTCAGCCGATTTTCCAGTTTATCGACCGAGCGGTTCGGGCACATCGACCGTTCTTTGTCTGGTATGCTCCGATGATGCCTCATACTCCCCATACTCCCCCGGATCGATTGCTCCAGAAGTATCGTCGTTTGGTCTCTTCCGAATCTGTGGCCCGATATGATGCGATGTGTGAATGGTTCGACGAAACTTGCGGGCAGCTGCTGGACTATCTCGATCAAAAAGGACTGCGCCAAAATACCCTGGTCATCTATCTGGCCGACAATGGTTGGATCCAGGATCCTCGCGGCCCCAGGTTTGCTCCCCGCTCCAAACAGAGCCCTTATGAAGGCGGCGTTCGGACTCCGATTCTCTTTCATTGGCCAGGGGTCATTGTGCCGGGACGACGGGATGAACTTTGTCGAAGCATTGATATTCTTCCTACCATTCTGGCAGCGGTAGGGCTCTGTATCCCTCCCAACCTGCCAGGAAAAAACCTGATGCCTGCGCTGCGAACAGGACGTCCTGCCGGAATCCATGAGGCCTACGGGGAAACGTTTGCTCATGATATTGCCGATATTGAGGATCCGGAGGCTTCCCTCCTGTATCGCTGGGTTATCGAAGATCGATGGAAGTTGATCTTAACTTATGACGGGACAACCGGTCATGTCCGCTACTTGCCCACGGACATGCGCCCCCAACTCTATGACCTGAAGACCGATCCCCATGAAACCCACAATCTAGCCGCTGAACATCCCGATCTTGTCCGTCGTTTGGCACAAAAGTTGAACGATTGGTGGCCGGTTCGGAAACGGCACTGTGTAACCCGATGGACCTCCCAGCCGATCCCTTGGCCGGGTCGAAAGAAATGAACAGCCGATCCGCAAAGATCAGTCTAATTCTTGTGGAATGAAAGGGGGTGACTCTTTCCCTCACAAGGGATTTTCGTTATGTTTTAAGATGATGCGAGAGTGGAGGATTTTATGGATAGGGTGGATCTTCTGGCTTGGAGTCGGCCTCCAAGCCGAGTCACAGATTGTAAATGGTCTTTCCGTTATTGTTAATGATGCGGTCATTACTTATAAAGATGTCATTCAATACGTCGCCCCTGTGGTTGAGACCCTCCGCCGTCAGTACGCAGGGCAACCCAATCTCTTACGACAGAAAATCTTACAAGCTCAACAAGAAGGTCTCCAACAACTGATCGAACGGCAGTTGATCTTACAGGAGTTTAAAAAAGCCGGATATAAACTGCCGGATTTTGTGGTCGAACAAGAAATCCAACGTCGAATTCGAGAACAATTCGGTGGAGACCGAGTCGCTTTCATTCGAACCCTTCAAAGTCGCGGAATGACTTATGAACAGTGGCGACGACGGGTCCGAGAGGATCTGATCATTTCTGCAATGCGGGCCAAACATATGGGGACAGAGGTCGTGGTCTCGCCGTTTGCCATTGAAAAGTATTATGCAGAGCATCTTGATGAGTTTCGTTTGGGCGATCAGGTTCATGTGCGGACCCTCATGATCTCTGTTCGGAGTCAGGGGAGTGTGGCCCAAGCTCGACAGTTAGCAAAGGAGATTCTAAAGAAGTTGGACGAGGGGGTTCCTTTTGAGGAATTGGCTCGAATTTATTCAGAAGATAGCGCGGCTTCCCGGGGTGGAGAC
>CAZBKV010000251.1:2923-4542 GCA_964492575.1 uncultured Verrucomicrobiota bacterium
GAATTAGCCAAAGTGGCTTTCTCTTTGAAACCGGGTCAACACAGCAGGGTCATCGAAACGCCCGGTGCTTTCTGGATCCTGAAAGTTGAAGGGGTTCGTAAAAACTATGTTAAAACCCTTCCTGAAGTGCGGGCTGAGATTGAAGCAAAACTCAAAAACATGGAGCGAGAAAAACGCTACCGTGAATGGATTAATAGTTTAAAGAAAAAGGCATTTATTCGTTACTTCTAAGCTTTAAAAGAACAAAAAGATGGCTTTTCTGATTCCTTGGCTTCCTCCTTCATATCAATTCAAAAATAAGAAATAAATTTATGTTAAAACCATCTTCCAAAGCATGGTTTCGTATCGGTATTACCATTGGAGATGTGACGGGGATCGGCCCAGAAGTCACAGTCCTTGCTTTAGAAGCATTGGAGTCTTCGGATCAGGTAAGGGCTTCCTGGCAAGAAAACCTGGGGTTGCATTGGGTTCTTTTGGGGGATCGAGGTTGGCTAGAGCGAGTTCCTAGATTCCGTTCCCTAGAGAAGCAATTGGGCTCGCGGCTGGAGGTGGATTCTGGGGGGCTGGAATCCTTACCGGAGACATTGGATCCTGGAGCCGGTCCGGCTGCGCGAGCAGCCGTCCGGTGGTTGGAAAGAGGCGCTCGCCTGTGTTTGGACGGCGAACTCGATGCCCTTGTGACCGCCCCGGTCAATAAACAGGCCATTCAACGGGCAGGGATTCCATTCACCGGTCAGACCGAGTTTTTAGCCAAGATCGCTGGGGTTACAGATCCGGTCATGATGCTTCTAGGTACGGACGAGAAAGGGCGTTGGCTCCGCGTTGCGCTGGTGACGACGCATCTTCCACTGCGTACCGTGCCGGATCAGATCAGCATAGAGTCGGTAGTTCGCACCTGCCGCTGTGCCGCCGAGGCATGTCGACTGCTGGGTATTTCCACCCCACGCATTGGAGTTGCCGGCTTGAATCCCCATGCCGGAGAACAAGGGGTGTTCGGTAAGGAAGAGATTCAAATCATTGCTCCGGCTGTGCAACAGGTCCGATCCGAAGGAATCTCCATCGAAGGCCCTTTATCCGGAGATGTGATTTTTCATCACGCTTTGACCGGACGCTTTGATGCCGTTGTGGCAATGTATCATGACCAGGGATTGGCCCCGCTGAAAACGGTGGCCTTCGATCGAGGGGTCAATTGGACTTTGGGCCTCCCGTTCATTCGTACTTCCCCAGACCATGGCACCGCCTATGACCTGGCAGGCAAAGGGCAAGCTTCTCCCCATAGCATGATCGAAGCGATCCGGTTAGCCCTCCATTTAGCCCAAGCCAAACGCGCCGGACATTGGCCCTGGCCCCTTTCTCGGCAACCAGAGAGTCTTTAACCACCAAAGAGAGTTTGGAACCAATCGGCTAGATCGAAATGGAAGATCAACTGAAGCCCGGTCAAAAAGAGTAGCAAATAAATCACGCGTTGGAACCAGATTTCCGGGAACCACCGATTCAGACGGACCCCAAGCCAAACCCCGACTGGAATCCATGGCATAAAAAGAAAACTCCACGGCAAGGTATGGCGATTGATAATTGCTTCAGACGGAAGCCAGGACCACGGGATGGCCTGCTGATCA
>CAZBKV010000252.1:0-4505 GCA_964492575.1 uncultured Verrucomicrobiota bacterium
GGGAAGGTAGGGCTCGCTCTCCTCAGCACGACAGAAGATAAAGCAAACGATTTACGACGGTCTAGGGACAGGCCGCCCTACCTTTTTCTTGTCCCTAATGGGGGCAGGAATTTGACAAATGCCAACTAGAGGGATCGGAATTCTAAGATGCAACTGCTTGACGAACCGAAAGAGGCCGATTGTTTTCGTCCAGGACCACAACCCGTGGTTTCCAATTTTTGGCCTGTTCGGCATCAACCCAGGCGAAATTCATGACAATCAGCAGATCACCCGGCTTCCCAAGATGTGCTACAGCGCCGTTAAGGACGATTCGACCTGTACCCGGTTCGCCGGGAATCAGATACGTCTCAAACCGCGCGCCGTTCGCCAAATTGCCACAAAGCACATGCTCATATGGAAGGAGTCCCGCCAGCTCCATCAGATCCACAGGAACGGTGAGGCTCCCTTCATAGTTTAAATTCGTATCAGTCACTTTTGCCCGGTGTAGTTTTGATTTTAAAACCTGCAGCATCATGGGCATCTTTTCTCCCTCCCTTCCCTAACCTTGGCAGAGGAAACAGGTCAGGTCAAATCCGGTGGAGGAGAAAAGGAGGAGTGTTTTGAAAACGAAAAGTCAAGGGATCGAACCCTCTTGTAGTGGAAGGGAAGGGCGTCGGTCCTTTTCGTTTAGGCCAAACGGTTTGTCAGAGGCCAGGGGAATTAATCCTGGGTTGCCATCGAGGCACGGGCAGCTTCAATCAGTTCCCAAAATCGAGGATCCTCTTCCAATTCCTTGTCATCAGAAAGAGGGAGGCGGGAGCGGTATTTGAAGTCTTTAAGGGTGTTTTTGCCAAGGATGCGGTGGACGACGATACCCAGCTCGTGGCGTTCGAAGTAGATGCGATAATCGCCGAGTCGGAGACGGTAGAGGGTGCGGCCGCCACGTTTGAGTTTTCCGAATTTCTCCAGATCGGAGCTGAGCATTTGCTGGGGAAGCCCTCGAAACTCACCGAGGATATAGAGTTGGAGGTCCCTGGGAAGTTTTTCCAGGTCAGCGGCGCTGGTTGGGTTAAAGATGATTTGGAACTCACGCATCGTAGGGAAATTTTATGGGGAGCCGAAGGGAAAGGAGCAAGTGGGAAATGATGTTTTTGTTAACAGACAGGAAAATAAAATTTGGTAGCGCGTACGGGAATCGAACCCGTCTCTCGGCCTTGAGAGGGCCGTGTCCTAACCGATAGACGAACGCGCCACCTCAACTGCCGCCTTAACCATACCGAAAACCCAGAACGGGTCAAGCGGAATTTCCCCTAGAGCTTGTCCCAGAAAGGGTATCTGTCCATTTTCTTATCTCGGCGCGCTGAGGACAGCGCGCCCTACCTTCCAATTCCCTTTCGAATGCCCAGGGACAGGTAGGGCGGTTTGTCCTCAAACCGCCGCAAGAAATCTTTCTTTGCACCCGTGGTGGTCGTGCCCTCGATCCGGCGTTTTTCTTTCCTAAGAGGCCCTCCCTCCCAACGACCCGGCTGATTTTCGGATGAGCTCTACTTACCTTTCTCCTTCAACTTCTCTGGGAAGTAGGCTCGCAGAGGGCTTCGTACCGCTTGTAAACCGGGGAATCGGGTTGGATCCGCTTCCCAATCCGTTCCAGGACCCGCTTGGCCTCATCCGGATCCGAAGGCCCCACCAACACCACATAATCCATTTCAATCTCCGCCAGGGTGGGGTCCTGGACCTCCCAGGCATGCTGGGCTAGCCAGGCTCGAAGCCCATCGGCCCCCTGTTTTTTGGCCTCTTCCAAAGACTGTTTCAGATCCGGTGGTAAACCTGGGGTTTCCTGTGTGGATGGAGCGGTTGCGGCCGGGGCTTCCTGAAACCCGGCACTCCTCATCGCATGGATCGTGAGGTGATAAATCTTCACCCCGAGCCATAGAAGGAAGAGGATCAACGCAACTGTTAAAACTTTTTTGATAAACTCCTGCATCGCACGAATCTTATTCGTTGATTCGATAAATCTTCGCGCCTAACCGTCGAAGTTTTTGATCTAACTGTTCGTACCCTCGGTCCAGGTGGTAGATTCGGCGGACCAGGGTTTTTCCTTTGGCCATCAGGCCCGCGATGACCAACGCTGCGGATGCCCGTAAATCACTAGCCATAACCGGTGCCCCGATCAAGGGGGTAGGGCCGTGGATAATGGCATGTGGTCCTTCTACCCGGATCGAGGCCCCCATCCGCGCCAATTCACTGACATGCATAAATCGTGCCTCAAAAATCCGTTCTGTGACAACACTGACTCCTTTGGCCTGGGTGAGCAAGGCACAGATTTGGGCTTGGACATCGGTTGGGAATCCTGGGTAGGGGGCGGTTGTCACATCGATAGCTTCAAAGGGGGGCTGTCCTTTGACTTGAAAGGCGTCTGAAGAGAGGGGTTGAACCTCGACCCCGGTCTGCGAGAGCCGATCGATAACAGCGTCCAGATGATCGATTCGAGCATGCTCAATCCGGACCGTTCCTCCCGTAGCTGCCGCCGCAATCGCATACGTTGCCGCCTCAATCCGGTCTGGAATGATTGTATGTTCTGCCCCATGAAGCCGATCCACCCCTTCGATCCGAATCGTTGGGGAACCGGCTCCTTCGATCCGGGCCCCCATCCGGTTCAAAAACCGGGCCAAATCCACAATCTCTGGCTCACATGCTGCGTTCAGAATGATCGTTTCCCCCCGGCTCAGAGTGGCGGCCATCATGACATTCGCCGTTCCCAACACCGTGGGGCCGGCTTTTCCTGCCAGATAGATCCGTGTCCCATGCAACCCGGCCGGTGCCTTCGCATGGATGTAGCCTCCTTCCAACTCAATCCTTGCTCCCAACGCTCGCATCCCTTTGATATGCAGATCGACCGGTCGGGGTCCGATCACGCATCCCCCTGGCATTGAGACACGGGCTTCTTGCAGCCGAGCCAGTAAGGGACCTAACAGGCAGATAGAACCCCGCATCTTTCTCACGTAGTCGTACGGGACACATCCACTGACCCGCTCGGCCCGAATCCGAACCACATCCCCTTCGAAGGCCGTCTCCACCCCCAACCGCTCCAGAATCTTGAGCATGAACAAGACGTCCGTCAGCTGCGGGACACCCCGAAGGACACACTCCTCCTCCGTCAACACCGCTGCAGCGATTAGGGGTAACGCCGCGTTTTTGGCTCCGCTGATCCGTACCGTCCCCTCCAAAGGCGTGCCCCCTTCAATCACCATCGCTTGCATAAGAGTCTTTTCTTATCCCTTCTTGGTGGTTTGCGTTCATTTGGGTCGTTCCGCTACATAAATCCGCGGTTTTTCCGAAAGATCCGGGATCACCTCTACGGTCTTCCATCCCAGCGGTTCGAACAACGGCGGAATCCGCTCTTCCTGTCCCTCGCCGAACTCTAGGTACAATCGCCCACCGGGGGCCAGGAGGCCAAGGCCCTTTTCTGCGATCTGACGGATCACGGTGAATCCATCGGGGCCGCCGTCCAGAGCGATCCGCGGTTCGTGATCCTTAACCTCCGGTTCCAGCTGTTCGATCTGCGCCGTAGGAATGTAAGGTGGATTGGAGACGATCAGGTCAAACGGCCCTTCCGCCTCCAACCCTTCCAGTCCGGCTTGTTGGATCCACCGGATTCGATCCCCTACTTGATGTCGTTGGGCATTCTCCTGGGCGATCGCCAAGGCCTCTGAGGAGACCTCCACCGCCGTGACCTGGGCTTCTGGAATCTCATGGGCCAGGAAGATGGCCAAACATCCACTCCCTGTCCCAAAGTCAAGAATCCGCAGCGTTGAAGCCGCTTGCTCCTGCTGCTGCCGGGCCCAGGCAAGGGCCTTCTGAGCCAGCACTTCCGTCTCGGGACGAGGGATCAGTACCGCCGGTCCAACCTTCAGTTCCAAACCACAAAACGATGCGGTTCCCAACACGTACGCCAACGGTTCTCGTTGCGCCCGACGTCGAACCTTCTCCCGCAGCCGGTCCAACTCTGCCTCCGTCAGAACCCGCTCAAACTGCAAATACAGATTCAATCGCGGCATCCCAAGCTCATGCGACAAAATCCACTCTGCTTCCCGCCGTGGATTGGCGATCCCTTTTCGGGCGAAGTACTCAGTTGTTCGTTGAATGACCTCCAGTACCGTCACGCGCACGAGCTTAGCTGGCTCTTCTCCTCAGGTCAGTTGAAAAGTCGAGCCGTGGAAGCAAACTCCATCGCCTTTCATCTTAGAGTTTGTCCGAAAAAGGCATCCGTCCATTTTTCTTATCTCGGCGTGAGGGGGAGAGGGCGTCCTTTTAATTTCTTTCGAAGGCTTAGGGACAGGTAGGGCGGCTTGTCCTCAAGCCGCCGCAGGAGATTTATCCCCTTTTCCCCGGCGCGTTGGGGACAGCGCGCCCTACCATAAATGGGGACCACGGCGCGTTGGGGGCAGCGTGCCCTGCCTTCCAATTCCCTTTCGAACGCCCAAGGAAAGGTAGGGCGGCTTGTCCTCAAGCCGCCGCATGAGATT
>CAZBKV010000253.1:0-4498 GCA_964492575.1 uncultured Verrucomicrobiota bacterium
GATTTATACGGACTGGTGCCACCTCAACGGGAGATCGCCTTTTATGTGGGAGGAACTGAGGTTTGCCGGTTGCAGATCGGACGAATCGCCACCAATCGTGCCGATTTCTTTTACGTCCGGAATCGACGTTACAGCCCGATCTTCCTGGCTTCCCGTGTGGCTTTGGAACCGTGGCTCCAGGGGTTCCAGGCCTTTTGCGACCGCCGTTTGATGGTCTTTGATCCCAAACAGGTCGAGGAAATCGAGGTAACCGGCCGGACAGGATATCGTCTTGTGCGCCTGGACACCAATCGATGGGAAATCGTCAAACCTTATCAAGCCCCGGCCGATCCAGCGTTAGTAAAAGATTTGCTCACGGAAATGGCTCGAATGGAATTTATCAATATTGCTCAAGAAGCTCCCACCAATTGGGCACTCTTTGGACTCGATCCTCCGGTCGAGCGATTTGTGTTGCGAGGAAAACAAAGAAAGGGAAAGACCAATGCGGCCCCGGTCCTTGCTCAGTTGGATCTAGGGTACTTTACGCGAAATGCCCTTCGCTTTGTTCGGCGTGGAACCGAAAATTGCGTCTTATTGGCTCCGGAAGATCCAAGGATCCCACGGGAGGCCGTTTATCTTCGGGGTCGACAGATCTGGGCCTTTCCGACCAACAGCATCGTCAGCATCGCCATCCGTCAGCATGGAATCACCGAAAAGTGGATTCGGAAAAAGCCTTTTCACTGGGTTAATGCTCGAGATCCCACCCAGCGTCATCCTTCCTTAAGCATCGAAGAGACTGCGTTTCGGCTGGGACATTTGTATGCCGATCGGTGGGTCGATCACGGCGAAGCGGCGTTGCAACGCTACGGTTTCCCCAAAGCGGATTGCACGATTACCCTGGAAGTCCAGAACCAGGGGAAAATCCAGAAGTACGAACTTCGCTTAGGCGGAAAGGCTCCCCAACAGCGTTGCTACGGTGCGGTTCGATTGGATCCTCCCGGCGAACCGGTCGTGTTCGAAGTCCCAGAGTCCCTCTTAATGTTCCTCGAACAAGATTTACTGCTTGAGCCGTTGCCTTAGCCGAGACAAAACCGTCTTGTGGGGCGGATAAGAACATGGAGCCGCTTCCTTCGATGGGGAATTCTTACCCTTGCAGGGGGAATCGGTGTGCTCTTGATCTGGGTGATTTGGGTGGGTGAGTTCTCTGTCCCCGCTTTTCTCCAACGTCAGCTTGTCCAAGCTGCGGCGGCTCAAGGATGGGTTCTTTCCGCCGATCAAATGCGATGGAAAATCGGTTCCGGTCTAGAGTTGCAACAACTCCGGCTCCAACCCAAGCAGCAGCCCCTCCTCTCTTTAAAGGCCAAACGGATCCTCCTCAAAGCACGACTCTGGAATTTGATTCGACATGGTATGGAGGCCGTGCACCAACTTCAGGTAGAAGAATTACAACTGACCGGGCTCACTTCGTTTCCCCATCTTCAGGCCTGGGATCCTCGACTTCAGAGATTGAGACTGGGGTGGCCTTCTTCCAACCGTATCGAATTGCAAACCGCAGAGCTCCAATTGGGTAAGCTTCACCTCTCCGTTTCCGGATTACTTCAGAACCCGGCTCTTTTATGGTCCCGAAAATCTTCTACCCAAAAACCCTTTTCTTTGCAGCAATGGCTGCAACGGATCGATCACTTTCTAGCCCAATGGAAGATAAAAGCAGAAGGGGCTATTCAGGCCACAATCCGAGGAGATGCCAAGAAACTGGGCCAGCTCCGCCTTCAAGCTCGGGCCCAATTCCAAACGCTTCGATGGCGCGATGGCTCTGTGCAAGCCTTGCAATTGGAGGGCAGCTGTTTCCCCGCTCGTTTTTCGCGGTGGATCCAGGGGGATCTTTCTGCCTGGGAAAACCTATCCGTCCAACTTCAGGAGGTAAACATTCGCGATTGGAAGGCTCGAAAGGTCCAACTCAAACAGATCCCCTCTCCAGAGACCTCCTCCAAAACAATGGGGCTCTGCCTCACTGCGGCAGAGTTTTACGGCCCCTACAGTCTTCATTGGCAGAACCTTCATCTAGAGCTACGGCCTTCCCATCCACCGGCTTCCCGATGGGCGTTGACCTGGTCCGTAGCCACCGGAACAGTCGAACAGATCCATTGGCAAGGAGCAAAGGGAAAGGTTCAGATTCCCTGGCCGATTTCTCGAAACGTTCTCTTCCCGTTGACCGGGACTGCGCAGTGGATCGGTCTCCAGATCCCTGGTTACCAGGTCGAGGAAATAGGGATTCAAGGCAAAATCGCTTTCAATCCTCATCCTCCGAAACTTCCCCCGACCTTCCAATCCGCTCTTTGGAACCGGTTGGCACCCCTGTGGTTTTCCGGAACCTTTCAGGTCAAAGGCCTGCGGATGAGACAAAACCAGATTCCTATGGTTTCGGCTATAGTCCGTTGGGATGGCTCTCGATTGGAATGGACAAATCTTCATGTCCGGTTTCAGAAAGGAGAATTTCTTGCTCCTACAGGCGTTGTCGATCTGGGCAAAGGACGGATCACCGCACAGGTAGAGACCGCCTTTCTTCCGGATCAAATCGTTCCCTTCTTACCCCCCAAGGCCGCCGATTGGCTTTTACAATTAGGAACGGAGACCCCTCCCCACGGATGGTGCCAGGTTCAGCTTACTCTTCCCGTCCATCAACCTTATCCTGCTTGGCAGGCCGAAGAGCTGCTCCGACGTCTCCGGTTACAAGCTCGAATCGTAGGCGACGGAGTGACGTATCGTGGCGTACGGTTCGATCATGTGGATGTGCGGTTGGGAATCTCCAACCTCGTTCTCCGCTTACAGCCCTTGCACATTATTCGACCCGAAGGAGAGGCCACGTTGCGATACGAAGTGGGCCTGCAAGAACCGTGGTTTCATTGGTGGATTGAGCAAGGGCGGTTGGATCCTCAAACCATGGCTCCGGTCATTTACCGTCCAATGATTCCTATACTACGGTTATTTCAGTTCCTTGATCCGGTGGAGGTCCAAGGCGAGGTTTGGGGCCGCTACCATGATGAGCAGGCAACCGGATTTGATCTCCATTTGCGGATAGGACGGGTGAGGTTTCGGGATGAACTGTTTCACCAAGTCCAGGCACAGCTCTCTTATCGGCCAGGAGAACTCGCTATTCTCCAGCCGTTGGTGAAATGGGATTCTGAATCTGTACGGGCGGATCGGGTCATTATCCAACTTCCGCAAAAGACGGTTCAATTGATCCAAGCCCGAGGCAAAATCATTCCCCACCATGTCATTCATCTTTTGGGCTCCAAATTGGAACGTACCCTGCAGTCTATTCAATTTGAAGGGCTGGTGGACACGGTCGTAAATGGGACAATCTGTTGGACGAATTTGGAAGGGGCAGATTTACAAATTCGCTTGAGCGGCGGCCCGATGCGTTGGTGGCGTCTCCGGCTTCCGGAAGTGCAGGCGACGGTGCTTTTACACACCAATGCCTTGCAAATCGAGCCTATTGATATTCGCGCCTATGACGGTTTGGCTCGAGCGAAGATCCGGTTGGCCCCCTTACAAGGTCAAAAGCCTTTCCTCCAAACCACGTTTGTCTGTACCAACCTCAACCTTCATCTTTTGGCTCAGGACATAGCCGGGACCAAAAAGAATGTAGCCGGTCGGCTGAGCGGTTGGTGGGCCATTGAGAAAGGAACCCTCGATGATCCCCAATCCTGGATCGGTCAAGGGGCTGCGCACATCGAAGATGGGCTATTATGGGACATCCCGCTCTTTGGTGTTCTTTCCCCTGTTCTGGATATGATTCTGCCCGGCTTAGGTCGGAATCGAGCCACCGCACTGTTGGCCACGTTCAATCTGCATGATGGCTGGATCGAGACGGACGATATGACCATTCATGCTGGGCCGGCTCGGATCCAATACCGCGGGCGAATCGGGCTGGACGGCTCACTCCAGGCTCATGGAATGGTCGAAGTCCTGCGCGGGGCTCCACTTCTTGGCCCCTTATTTGGCCTGATCTTTTCTCCTGTCACCAAGGCTTTCGAGTTTCGGGTTCAAGGCACCCTCCAAAAACCGCACTTAGAACTTCTTTATGTCCCCAGCTTTTTGCACCAGACTCTATCTCCTCTCCACTGGATTCATAAAGTCATCCAACCCGGCGGTTCCAAAAGCCCCTCACCATCCTCTTCCTCGTCGAAAAGAACAAAATCTCCTTAGCCAGCTTCCGTTAATCCACCGGTAGCCCTGCTTTTGCCCTTAACCGACGGTAGATAACCGCTAATTCTCCAAACAGAATCGCCACGATCACTACCATCCCAGCATATAAGAAAAATTGTCCGGAAAGGCTTGTCTTAAGGACTTTCTCGTTCAGGGTGGTAATCAAACTGATCAACGAATCCCCTATGCATACCGTCAATAACCAGAAACTCATAATAATACTTTTCATCGATTTAGGGGCTTGGGTAAACGCGAATTCTAAACCGGTCGTAGAGAAAAGGACCTCGGCCGAAGTAAGAACAATATAAGG
>CAZBKV010000254.1:0-4471 GCA_964492575.1 uncultured Verrucomicrobiota bacterium
AGGAATAAAACCGGGCTTACTCCTTCTAAAAGCCCACACGCCTATCCCCCGAGGCCCAAAACCCTCGGGGGATATTTTTGTGTGTTTTCCTACTCGAGGGACATCGGATCTTCAGTCATCCCACAGCGGGCCGCTACGTCCTGAAAATGAGGATCTTCCAAATAAAGCTTCTCCCATTCCCGTCGGGCTCGACGGTGTTGTCCTAGGGTTTCATAGACCAAAGCCCGTTCATATTGAATCGCCTTTCGGAGGGAATCCGGTAAGAATTTTTTCTTACGAAGCAAACGGGTTAAAACATCCCGTGCAGCTTCCAATAATCCTAGCTTTCGCAAAGCCCGTGCCTGATACAACAAAAGAGCGGCATGAATAGGAGAGTCGTTTTGGATTCCTTGGGCCAAACGAAGGATTCGTTTCCAAGCGTTGCGGTCCTCTGGATAGGCCTCCCAAAGAAGTTCGGCCAGGGAAAGCTTCACCAAGGGATCCTCCGGTTCCAATCGTAGGAGACGTTTCAACTGAGCAAGTGCCTCTTGGTCTTTTCCCTGGCGTTGAAGTACCTCCACAAGCCCCAGTAAGGCACCCCGGAGATTCATCGGAAGATGAGCAGTGATTTCATCTGTAATCGGCAACTCAAGGGAGGCCACGACCCCGTAACGTTTCTGGAGATAGCCAAGCTGACGATGATTTGCAGCGGCGTAACGGAGGAGCTGTTCTGCTTGATCTAGTTGATTCTTTTCTAAAGCCAGAAAGCCGGCCAGAAATGCTGCATCGGGAAGATGAGCCGATCGGACTAGCAACTCATAGGCTTTATCATGATGACCAAGAAAAGCCTCTCGCGTCCCATCCACTAGATTCTCTACATCCTTTGGGGTCCATAGTCTTTGAAGGAAACCCAATTTCAATCGTTCTTCCGGGCGAGGGACAAGCAAAGAAGCGATCTCTTTTTGCTGCTTTCGAGATGGATGAGAAGGTCGATGAGACGAGCGGCGGGACCCATGATGGACGGTGTAGTAAATTCCCGTTCCTGGGATCCCGAAAGTGGTTCGGGTTCCCCGAGGTCCGATCGTAAATCGAGCCCCGCGGGTACCGAAGGAAACCGACATCCCGCTTTTCGAAAAATTCAACGAGATCCCCGGCGCAATTCGAATCCGTCTCCAAAACCGAAGCCCCATCGCTGCTTCTCGATTTCTTGTTTTGGTTTTTAATTTCTAAATTTCTATCATGTCGGGAAGTCTTTAAAACCATCCATCCACTTAACTAGCCCACATGAATTCCAAAGGGAAAGCAAGAACGAAAGATGAAAATAATTTATTTATATCCAGTGCGCTAAGGATAGTACATTCCATTCGAAAATTTCCTCTTCTTCTCCTTCTGGGCTGTGGTTCAAGATGTAGCATTTTCATTGCTTAAAATTAGGCCTAACAATAAAAAGGCTTTGGGAGAAGAGCTAGGATGAAGTTTGTTTCCCAGAAGTTGCGGGCAAAGACTGAGATCGCGAGGTAGATCGGGCTCTACGACGTTCTAGCTTTTGAAGGCGCTGTTGAAGGGACCGAATTTGCTTCTGTAACTCTTGAAAAACAGCAGGGCGCTGGTTGATTTTTTGTTGAATGGCTTTGATCGCATCCTGAGCAAGCTTAGTTAGAGGATCCTCCTTTCCTTTTTCTGCTAATCGACGAAGCATTGGCAAGGCGTGTGAATCGCCCAGAGTCCCTAAAACTTGCACCACAGCCTGCCGGATTTTCGGCCGGGAATCATCCAGATGATCTAATAAAAACTGACAAATTGGGGTTCGATCGGCGAGTTGAGCTCCTGTCGAAGCAAGAACACGGATTGCCTGCACCTCGGTATTCATTTCCTGGAACGGGGTCCGTTTACGAATCCAATCGAGGAGAGGCTGCGCTAACGTTGGGTCGTTCCATTCTTGAATCACAGCCAATGCACCCCGAGCTAAGGTATCCCGAAACGAGACGGAATGGAGGCAACGCAAGACCGCTTCGCGACACGATTTGTCGTTCCACATAGCTAAGGCACGTAAAGCGGCGACTTGAAGGTCTGGATTCTTTTCGGAGGCAACAGCCTGGAGGGCGGCCTGACGGACTTCCGGCAGGTGGAATGTGCTTAACGCACGCCAGATGGCTTGTCGAACCCGTTCATCCGTTTGACGGGGAAGGCTGGCCAGCAAAATCTTGCCGGCTTTTGGATTGGAAGAAGTACCCAACGTGCGAGCCGCCTCGATCCGGACTCCATAGAACGGATCGGTCGTTAAGACCTCGCCGAGAAGGCGTATAGCATCTTCATCCAAATGTTTCTCAAAATACTGTATCGCTAAAATTCGGCCGATGACGTCATTCTCAAGCCGGAGGATCCGTTCCCACATGGCACGGGGTAGATCGATCTGGATCTCGGCCAGCAATTCCAAATCCGGATCGATACGGATCCACTTGGGCGGACTGGGAAGGGAAACGGAGAAAGTTTCATTGGTGTTTTGGACGAAGAAAGTACGAGTTTGGATGTAGTTTGTGCCACCGAATCGAACTTTCAGAGGAAACACATACGACATACCGTTTGTAGGGATTTTTTGGATCTGACGAACGTGGATTTGCACAACTTGTTCCCTTCCATTCCACCGATACGCGACCCGCAATCGCGGTACTCCTCCTTGCCGGAGCCATTGGTCAAAAAATCGGTCCCATTCCATTCCGGTCACTTCTTCCACAACCCGTTTAAAATCGGCAGTCTCTACGGTCCGGAGAGCGAATCGTTTTAAATACGTCCGCAAGACTTTCCGCCATTGATCTTCGCCGATCTGGCAACGAAGCATATGAAGAACCCAGGCCGCTTTGGGATAGTTTCGGAAGCTGAATTGTTTTTCAGGATCATCATAGCGACGCCAGATCGGGGGGATGGTATCCTCTTGATGGCGAATAACACTTTGCGCATCCTGCCACATAAGGTAGCGGAAGGTGTCTTCCCCTTTGTAATGTTTCATATAAAGGTTCTCAAAATAGGTTGCGAATCCTTCGTTGAGCCAGAGCTGGGACCAATCCTCGCAGGTCACATAGTCACCGAACCATTGATGGGCAAGCTCATGAGAAACAAGAGAGCGGCTGGATCGCGTTCCGGCCATTTCATCCGGGTAAAGAGTCCGTGCAGTTAATACCGTCAGAGTCGTATTCTCCATGCCACCCGCCACGAAATCCCGCACGCAAACCTGGGCATATTTATCCCATGGATAAGGGGTGCCGGTAATCTCCTCATAAAATTGAATCATATCCACCGTCCCAGCAAAGGAGTTATGAGCATACTGACTGAAGGAGGGTGGAGAGTAAAAAAGGATAGGAACGCCGTGGTAATTGGTTTTTAAACAATCAAAATATCCGGCCACAAGGGTAACCAGATATGTAACATGGGGTTTGTCTTGAAGCCAATGGAAGAGAACGCGATGGCGCTGAGGATCTTCTTTTTTCTCAACCAACCGGCCGTTCGAAAGAGCAATCATCCCTTTCGGCACCCAACAGAGAAGCTCAGAAGTAAGCCGATCATCCGGGGCATCATAACAGGGAAACCAGCAACGGGAAGTAATGCTCTCTCCTTGGGTGAAAAGATGAGTGTCTTCTTTGGGATAACCCAGCTCTGGAGTCCGGAAATAAAGACCCCGTTTGGGACGAGCGGAATACGCAATGGTCACAGAGCGAGTTTCGTTTCGGGCCAAAGGGGGATCAAGTTGTAGGATCAAATCATCTCCATGCTGGGTCCACTGAATTGAGCCTTTGCTGACGACCAGATTGGTAATGTTGAGGTCCTCGGCGTTCAAGACCACGGTATCCACGTCCGGTTGCAAGGCGCGAAATCGCAGGGTTGCTTTTCCTTCGATTCGTCGTTCGTGGAAATAGGGAATAATCTCCAATCGCAGAGAAAGAAAGTCGACCTGCCGAAACGGGGCATAATGCGGTGGGGAAACGGGTGGTTTCTTTGCTTGAGCCGCATAGGCTGTACCGGAAATCCCCCATACAGCCCACACCATACCCACAAGGACCCAACGAATGGGAATCAGCCGAATGGACGCCTTCGGTATTTCTTCCCAGCGAATGAATGGTTGCAAAAATCGCATACAGCGATTCTTAACTAAAAAATCGATCGTGGGTCAATCCTGAGAAAAACCCTCCTTGTAGTTCTCATTCAAGCGATCATTTTGGATCCTCTCCCAAACTTTGGTAGAGCTATTAGAGCTCATCCGAAAAATCGGCTGGGTCGTTGGAAGGGGAGGCTTTTGAGGAGAGAAGACATTGGATGAAAAGCAGGATCGCAGCGGATGGGAGGATAGAGGAAAAGAATTTTTGCGGCGGCTTGAGGACAAGCCTTTCCAATGGGGTTCAATAGGTGAAAGGTAGGGCACGTTGTCCTCAACGCGCCGTGGCTCCCCATTTGCGGTAGGGCGCGCTGTCCTCAGCGCGCCGGGGAAAAGGGGAAAATG
>CAZBKV010000255.1:0-4429 GCA_964492575.1 uncultured Verrucomicrobiota bacterium
CTATAGCAACCAGGGCGGCGATCCCTGTGGATACGTTCGGGATGGGGATTGGAAGCTGATTCATTACTATGAGGATGGGCATAACGAGCTTTACAATCTCCGGCAGGATCCAGGAGAACTCCATGATGTGGCCAACAAGTATCCAGAAGTAGTGAAACGTCTCTGGGGAGAATTGAAGGCGTATTTGGATGAGACTCATGCCCTGTTCCCCACACCGAATCCGAATTTTGATCCTCAACGGTATGCACAGCGTCAACAATGGATTCGGACGGTGCTTCTCCCGCGTTTGGAACGGCAGCATGCTGCGGTTCTAGAGCGGAATTGGACTCCAAGTGGAGGATGGTGGCAATACCGTGGCGACTAGAGCAAAAAGGAGGGGGCCAATGCGACAAGTTCGTCCAAGTTGGCAGAAGAGCAATTGGAGCAAGCTGGCGGTTGGGGGATTGTTTGTTGCCCTCGTCGGAAGCCTTCATGCTGTGAATTTGGAAGTGTTCGGGCCAAGTTGCTCAATTCCTCCACCTCAACCGCCTCCACTTCGCGATCTAAACGGTTATTTCCCGTTCCAAGTCCCGGACACACCCGATGATTGGTATACGCGAGCGGCTGCCCTACGACATCGATTGCTTACGGTTTTGGGCCTTTGGCCGATGCCTCCGCGCACCCCTCTCTACCCGGTCGTTTACGGTCGGCGGGACATGGGGGATTACACGGTCGAGAAGGTCTATTTTGAGAGCCTACCCGGTTTTTATGTAACCGGGAATTTGTATCGGCCTAAAGGAAAAGGGAAAGGGCCGTTTCCGGCCGTGTTATGCCCCCATGGACATTGGTCCAACGGACGATTTCATGATGCGGGGATAGAAGGAGCTCGGCGGGCGATTGCACAGGGGGCAGAGAAGTTTCTCGCAGCGGCCCGCAATCCGATTCAAGCCCGGTGTGTCCATCTGGCTCGGATGGGCTATGTGGTCTTCAACTACGACATGATTGGGTATGCGGACAGCATTCAAATCCCTGCTTCGATTGCTCATGGATTTCGAAAACAGCGACCGGAAATGAATGATCCGGAACATTGGGGCTTTTTCAGTCCGCAGGCGGAGTTATGGTTCCAAAACATTATGGGACTTCAGACGTGGGATTCGATTCGAGCCTTGGACTTTCTGTCCAGTCTGCCGGATGTGGATCCGACTCGCATTGCGGTAACCGGGGCCAGCGGCGGTGGAACCCAGACCTTTATCCTGTGTGCCGTCGATCCTCGGCCGGCTGTGGCATTCCCGGCGGTCATGGTTTCCACGGCCATGCAAGGGGGATGTACGTGCGAGAACGCATGCGGCTTACGGCTGGATACAAGTAACGTGGAGATTGCGGCGTTGTTTGCACCGAAACCGCTGGGCATGACGGCTGCCAATGATTGGACGGTTCAGATGCCGATTCGGGGCTTTCCGGAACTGCAACAGCTTTACGGGATGTTAGGGGTACCGGATCATGTCGCCCTGTTCTACTACCCCCAGTTCGGCCACAACTACAATGCCGTAAGTCGGGCGGCCATGTATCGATGGGTTCAGCGGTGGTTGCAACCGGGGAAACCCGTCCCTCCAGAACGTCCATTTTCTCTCTTGACGGCAAAGGATTTGACCGTCTGGGACAACGATCATCCTAAGCCTCCGACCGGTCCGGATGTAGAACGGGCGGTCTGCCGTTGGCTTCGGTTGACGGCCGAGGAGGCACTTGAGAAGACCTGGCAGGATCCGGAGGCGTTCTTTGAGACGTATCGACGGGGTTGGGAAGTAGTGGTGGGACGAAATGGGCGAACGGCCGGGAAGGTAGAATGGTTGCCTGCGCGAAGAGAGAGCGTGGGGGACGCAGAGATCGAGGTCGGCCTTCTCCGGACCGATCCGTATGCAGAGATTTTGCCGGCGGTTGCGGTGCGTCCCAACCCAAGACAAACTCCGATTCCCAAAGGCGTTTTGGTATGGGTGACGGGACGTGGGAAGGAAGGCATTTTGAATCGGGACGGCACCGCGTTGGATCCTCAGGTTGCTCGGGCGGTAGAGGCTGGTTGGGTAGTGATCGCGGCTGATCTGTATGGGCAAGGAGAATGGAAACGGTCCGGCTATGATTTTCGTCAGGCCCGTTTGGTGCCGAACGGCCGAGAGGCCCTGGCTTATACTTATGGATACAATCCTTCGCCGTTCGCCCGGCGAGTTTATGGGGTATTGTCTTTGTGGCGTTGGGCCAAGGACCAAACCTTGTTGACGGGCGGCCGAGTCTACCTGGTCGGCTGTCACGGCGGTGGAAAATGGGTTGCAGTAGCTGCTGCTGTAACGACCGGAATGGTGGATGGCTGGATTGTAGATACCGATGGGTTTCGGTTTATGCAAATTCGGGATATTCGAGATCCAGACCTGTTGCCAGGAGCGGCGAAGTTCGGCGACCTACCCGGCGCTCTAGCGGCCGGGATCGCTCCGCGGATGATTCTGGCTGGCGAGGGGGCCAAGCTACCGGCGATTTTGCAGACCGCCATCCGGCTGCATCAGCCGAAAGTCCGATTGGAACAGCAACCAGATTTTGAAGGGATCCCTGAGAACTGGCTGCAATAGGCGTCGTTGGAGTCGGTTCGTGGATGGGATCCCTTCTCCTCATTTTGGCATCAGTCAAATAGCTGACCTCGAATTGGGGAAGGGTAGGGCCGCTGTCTTCACCGCGCCGGAAAAGGAAACAAAGGTTTTGCGGCGGCCTAGGGACAGGCCGCCCTACTTTTTTCTTGTCCCTTGGGGCAGAAAATTGACAGATGCCTTTTTAGAGTCAGCTGGCGCCAACGCTCCTCCGGCGTCTGATACCCTAAAGCACCTGCGAGAGATCAAAGGAGGGGTAGAGCACGCTTCCCCAAGTGTATCGAAGATGAAAGAGATCAATCTCATCAAGGCGGTTTAGGGGCAAAACGTTGCCTTTTCTGTAGAATCCCGGCGCAGGTAAAAGTTAACTGATGTTACTCTAAGGATAAAAAAGAAAGGGTTAACCTGAATGAAAAGCACAGGCGTGATGGTCCTTCCTTTCAAATTCTGTTGCCCGACAGGAGGAAAATCATGCAAGATAGAAGATCGTCATGAAACGCAGAGGGTATTTTCAGCAGAATCGGTCTGGGGGTATGTGGCTGGGTGTGTTGGTGATGGGCTTGCTGGCCGGGGGGATCATTTGGGGAGCAAGTCCCAGCAGATCAGGTCCAACCCAAAAGCAGAAGGGGGACAAAGTCCGTCCCAACGTTCTCCTCATTTTGGCCGATGATTTGGGATGGCGGGATTTGAGTATTCAGGGAAGTATCTTCTACGAAACTCCGAATATTGATCGGATCGGTCGGGAGGGAATGCGGTTTACCCAAGGGTATGCGACCTGTTGCGTCTGTAGTCCTTCTCGAGCGAGTATCTTGACAGGGAAATTTACCGCGCGGCACGGGATTACAGAATGGATCGGACAAGCAGAGGGGACGCATTGGCGGCGGAACACCCGCATGTTGCCGGCCCACTATCGGCATAACTTAAGTCATTCGGAGTTTACCTTGGCGGAGGCCCTGCGACGGGCGGGGTATCGGACCTTTTTTGCCGGAAAATGGCATTTGGGCGGGCCAGGATCGTATCCGGAAGATCATGGCTTTGAGTTCAATGTAGGGGGTTACGAAGCCGGATCCCCTCGAGGCGGCTACTTCTCTCCTTACAAGAATCCTAAACTGAAAGATGGCCCGGTGGGGGAATCTTTACCGATCCGTTTGGCGACCGAGACGGTCAAGTTCATCCGTGCCCATCGAAACGAGCCGTTTTTTGCTTATCTTTGCTTCTACTCGGTCCATGCCCCGTTGCAGACTACCGAAGCGCTGTGGCGGAAGTATCGCGACAAGGCGGAGCGACTTCCGCGGCCGGATTGGCGGTTTGTGGTCGATCGGACCCTGCCGGTCCGTCAGGTTCAAGACCATCCGGTCTATGCCGGAATGATTGAGACGATGGACCGGGCGGTCGGGATGGTGCTGAAGGCCTTAGATGATTTGGGGTTGAGCGATCGGACGATCGTCATCTTTACCTCCGACAACGGAGGGGTCTCTTCCGGCGATGCATATTCCACGAGCAACCTGCCGTTGCGGGGTGGAAAAGGGCGGCAATGGGAAGGTGGCGTGCGAGAGCCGTTTTTCATCAAATGGCCGGGGGTGACCCGACCGGGGAGCACCTGCGATGTGCCGGTTACAGGGGCCGATTTCTATCCGACGATCCTTCAGATGTGTGGGTTGCCGTTGATCCCGTCCCAACATGTCGATGGGGTGAGTCTGGTGCCGTTGTTGCGGGGGACAGGGACGATTCCGCATCGGCCACTCTTCTGGCATTACCCGCACTACAGCAACCAGGGCGGCGATCCCTGTGGATACGTTCGGGATGGGGATTGGAAGCTG
>CAZBKV010000256.1:0-4427 GCA_964492575.1 uncultured Verrucomicrobiota bacterium
CCAGTGGCGTCCTTATCGCGATGGCATTTATCAGGCGAAAGTTCCAGCCGGTTTTACGACCGACCAGCTGTTTGTCAACGGCCAGTTGATGCCGATGGCGCGTTATCCAAACTACGATCCTACCCAGCGTATCTTCAACGGTACGGCTGCGGATGCCACTAGCCCGGAACGTGTGGCGCGCTGGAAAGATCCGACCGGCGGGTTCCTCCATGCGTTGCATCGCAACCGCTGGGGTAGTTTGCACTACCGCATCCTCGGCAAGGACGCTGAAGGGAATCTCCTTTACGAAGGCGGCTGGCAGAACAACCGACCAGCCCCACCGCACAAACGGTATCGCTTTGTGGAAAACATCTTTGAGGAACTGGATGCCCCGGGCGAATGGTTTCTCGATAAGAAGAGCGGGACACTCTACTTTTATCCACCCAGCGGGGTGGACCTGAGCAACGCAACGATCGAAGGCGTGCGGTTACGGCACTTGATTGAGTTTCGTGGTACGATGGATCGCCCCGTGCACCATATCCGACTGGAAAACCTGACTTTCCGTCATACCGCACGGACCTTCATGGACACGCGCGAACCCATCCTGCGTTCGGATTGGGCGATCTATCGCGGCGGAGCGGTCCTGCTTGAAGGCACCGAGGATTGCGCGATTGTGAATTCGACATTTGAGTACCTTGGCGGCAATGCGATCTTCGTAAGCAAATACAACCGTCGGGTGACGATTCGCGGATGTCATATCCATGAAATCGGCGCCAACGCGATCGCCTTTGTCGGCGACCCTGCTGCGGTGCGGAATGCTTTGGTGGGATTCAACGTTCGTCTCTCACTGGCCGAGCTCGATCTTACGCCAGGGCCGAAAACATCCAACTACCCTGCCGATTGCCTGGTCGAAGATTGCCTGGTGCACGACATCGGTCGGATCGAGAAACAAGTAGCGGGTGTGGAGATCGACATGGCCATGGACATCACCGTGCGGCATTGCACGATCTACAACACACCCCGCGCGGGTATCAACATCGGTGACGGTTGCTGGGGCGGGCATGTCATCGAGTTTTGCGATGTCTTCAACACCGTGCTCGAGACCGGCGATCACGGCTCGTTCAACTCCTGGGGCCGCGACCGCTTTTGGGGTCTCAAGGACATTGACCTGAACACGATCACGCTCGGTAAATACAAGAACCTGCCGAAGCTTGACCACATCAAGCCCAACATCCTGCGCTACAACCGCTGGCGTTGCGATTACGGGTGGGATATCGACCTAGACGACGGCTCGTCGAATTATCTGATCTATAACAACCTCTGCCTGAGGGGTGGAATCAAGCTTCGGGAAGGTTTTTATCGCGTGGTGGAGAACAACATCATCGTGAACAACTCGTTCCATCCCCATGTGTGGTATCGGCACAGCGAGGACGTGTTTCGACATAACATCGTCTTTAGGCGCTACAGGCCCATCCGTGTGCCGAAACCTTGGGGGAAGGAGATTGACTACAATTTGCTGCACGAGCCGGGGCGTATGGAACCTCGTCCGGCCACGGAACTGCAGGCACAAAGCGGACGCGACGAGCACTCCCTCGTCGCCGATGCCCGGTTCGTGGACCCGGCCCATGGCGATTATCGCGTGAAGGAAGGCTCGCCTGCGCTGGCCCTGGGCTTCAAGAACTTTCCTATGGATCAGTTCGGGGTCGTCAGCCCGCGACTGCGTCGCCTGGCACGGACACCGAAACTCCCGGTCATCGGGGAGGTAACCGAAGAGAAGTCGAGACGCGATCCGCGTGTGATCACCTGGCTCGGTGCCAAGATCAAGAATATCATCGGCCTCGGCGAGGTCTCCGCCGCCGGTCTGCCCGGTGAAATCGGCGTGAGCCTGGTGGAAGTGCCACCCAACAGTGCGGCCGCAAAGGCCGGCTTACGGGTGGGCGATGTGATCCTGAAATGCAACGGACGCCCGACGGATTCGGTCGCTGACTTAATCCGCCTCTGGCGACAGGCCTCGGGCACGGTAACGCTGGAAGTCTGGAGGAACCAGCGGGCTGTGAAAGTAACGGTGTCCAAGCCGTGAGCTTTCTTTCCCGCGCAGTGATGGAACCGGATTCTGACAAGGAACTTTCTGGCCTCAAGCTGGCTCCTGAGCAAAGCCTTGAGGCTCCCAACCACTCGGCCGATCGCCGCCTGGTGAAAAAATTGACCTGGCAGAGGCTCGAACCGCTGCCGGGTATGCCAACTTCCATATATTAACATGTTTCACTATGAAACGATTGAAGAAACAATCGGAGACGGTTCTTATGAAAACAACAGGAACGACCATTCTTGCCGTTTGCTTGCTCCATCTGACCCTGACCCCAAACGCCCACGCGTCGAAAGTCAGGAGCCAGGGGCCGTTGTCGAACGATCCTGCCCGGGTAGAGGAATTCATGGACTGGGGCCTAGGCATGTTTGTGCACTGGTCCATTGATTCACAACTGGGCTCAGTCATCAGCCATTCGATGGTCGGCGCGTCGAAGGAATACCTCGACCGTTACATCCACGAACTGCCAAAGACTTTCAATCCAAAACGCTACGATCCGGATGACTGGATGACCCTCGCGAAGATCGCCGGCGTCAAATACGCAGTCTTCACCGTCAAGCATCACAACGGCTTTTGCATGTGGGACACAAAGACCACCGACTTCAACATCATGAACACACCGTACGGCAAGGACATCGTCCGCGCGTATGTGGAGGCCTGTCGTCGGCACGGCATCAAGGTGGGGTTCTATTTTTCGCCGGAAGACTTCTGGTTGTTACATCAGATGGGCCAGACGATCCGCCGTCGGGGCGTTCCTGCCGAGGTTATGAAACGAGTGCTGGAGTATGACAAAAAGCAGCTCGATGAATTGTTGCACAACTACGGCCCGATCGACGTGATGTTTCTCGACGGCGCCGGCAACAAGGAGCTGGCGCAATACATTCATAAGCTCCAGCCGAAGTGCCTGGTTACGCGGGGCGAAATGGAAACGCCGGAGCAAAGGTTGCCGAACGAACCCCTGCCCGGTCCGTGGGAAGCGTGTTTCACGCTGGGAACCCAATGGCAGTTCAAGCCGACAAACGAGGACTACAAGAGCGGCACGCAACTGATCCAGATGCTTATCGAAACACGGGCCAAAGGCGGTAACTTGTTGATCAACGTCGGTCCCGAGCCTTCCGGCGTAATCCCCTTCGAGCAGGAACGGATCCTTCGCGAACTGGGCCTGTGGATGTTCATCAACGGCGAGTCCATTTACGGGGTACGGCCCTGCAAAGTGATTCGCGAAGGCAACACTTGGTTTACCCGATCCAAAGACGGCAAGTCAGTTTATGTCTTCCTGTGCGGGTTCACCGGCAAGAACCGCTGGAAATGGGGCGAGCGCAAGAAAATCCTCCTCAAGAACTGGCGGGCTACGGACCGGACACGCATCTCGGTCCTTGGGCAAAACGACAAGGTAGTTGAGTATCACCCCAACATCGATCCTCGGTCACGCTTCAAGCAGACCGACGCCGGGCTAGAGATCTCCGTCGTACGCGCCCAGCGTATCTACAACGATCGGACATGGCCCAACCCGGTCGTGGTGAAGCTCGAGAACGTGGAGTTCGCCCAAAACACCAAGCCGTGACCACTCGGATTCAATGAGTGGCAGACCAATCCTGACAATGCGAACATCGGGCATCGCCTTGGCGGTTTTGTATATATCACTATCGGAATCTCTGTGGAAAATTCTTCCCTTTTTATGAGGAGAGTTATAAAATGAAAATATGAGCCGGGATGAGCAACCGATGTCTGCGAATGTGGGATTTGATATGTATCGGCGGCCGACGCGGAAGCACGAGTTTTTACGGAGGATGAACCAGGTGATTCGGTGGGAGGAGCTGGCGAAGGAAGTGGAACCGTACTATCCGAAACACGAGGGGCCGGGACGACCGGCCAAGCCGCTGATTTGGATGCTCAAGTTGTACTTTCTGCAATTGTGGTACGGGCTTTCGGATTCGCAGGCGGAGGATGAGGCGTATGACTCCCATGCCGTGCAGGAGTTTTTGGGGATCGACTTGAGGAAGGATCGGCCGCCGGATGAGATGGCGATCCGTAAGTTTCGGCATTTACTGGAGCAACACCGGTTGGCGGAGCGACTGTTTGAACGGGTGGAGAAGGATTTAAAGAAAAAGGGGATCCAGATAGGAAGAGGGATGATTACGGATGCGACGATCATTAAGGAGCCGACTTCGACGAAGAATCAGGAATAGGCGTTTGTGATGACCGCAGCAGTGATATTAATCCGGGCGAAAAAGAAGTGACAAGATAGAGAAAGTGTGGTAGAGCCCATCCGAAAAAATCGGCCGGGTCGTTTGAAGGGAAGGCATTTGAGGAGAAAAACAGTGGATGAAAGGCAGGATCGCAGCGGATGGGAGGAGAGGAA
>CAZBKV010000257.1:0-4181 GCA_964492575.1 uncultured Verrucomicrobiota bacterium
GGCATTGGAGGTCATCGGTTGGATCGGTGCCCTGACGTGCCTGCTCGGCGCAGTCTTGGCTTTGCAGCAGGATGACATCAAACGGATCCTCGCCTATTCCACGATCTCCCAGCTTGGATATATGGTCCTAGCGGTCGGGGCGGCGGGACAAACCGGGGATCCCGCACCGGCTATGTTCCATCTGACGACCCATGCGTTCTTCAAAGCCCTCCTCTTTTTGGGAGCCGGAGCCATCCTCTGCGCGTTCCATCACCAAGAACAAAACATCTGGCGGATGGGAGGGCTGTGGAAACGGCTGCCGTGGACCTATGGGACGTTCCTTGTGGCGGCTTTGGCCCTTTGCGGCGTCCCGCCTTTTAGCGGCGCGGCAAGTAAAGAATCGATTCTGGCCTCTGCCCTTCGGTCCGGACACATCGCTTGGGCCTGGATCGGGCTGGTAGGGGTGTTTCTCACAACTTTGTACATCGGCCGGCTGATCGTTGTGGTCTTTTGGGGACGGCCTCGGTCGGCCCTCGCAGAGCGTCCTGAACGGGTACCGACGGTCATGAAAGGGCCGATGCTGGCATTAGCCGTCCCAAGCCTTTTAGCCGGGGGATGGGGTTGGCTCCATGCCTATCGATCGGCCTTAGGCGTTCGGACGGCCGGGGGAACTTATGAAGTGGCTGGGCTACAGGCCGTTTCGCTGCTTCTGATTCTGATCGGTATAGGAGTTGCCTGGTGGGTCTATGGAGGGGCCGCAGAGGATCCATTGCGGCAGTGGTGGCCACGGTTCTGTTCCTGGCTTCGGCAACGTTTACTCATCGATGCCTTTTATGAGCAAGTCATCGTCCGGGCGATGGATGGAATCGCTACGTTGGTCCAAGGTGTGGACCGCTGGATCGTGCAAGGGCTTTTGGTGCGCGGGTCAGCGGAATCTGTCGACTTGGCCGCTCGGATTTTGCGCCTGACGCATACCGGCAACTTACAGACGTACGCGTTGATCATCGTGGTCAGCACAGCTTTGGTGATTGCACTGGTTGTCTTGAGGTGAAGAACCATGGGGTGGCTGAGTTTTGCCATTGGCGTTCCGATTTTGACCGGAGCACTGTTCCTGGTGATTCCGGGGCGGTACCGCGTGCTCTTTCGGCTTTTGTCTCTTTTAGCGGTCTTTCTATCTGCGTGTGCGGTAGGGCACGTTTTCTTCCATTACAAAGGGGGAGTAGCCGGGATTCAGTTTGCCGAGTCTGCTTCATGGATTCCCTGGCTGGGTAGCCAATACCTGCTCGGAGTCAACGGGATCAGCGTTTCGTTGTTTCTTTTGACCGGGATCGTGGGGTTCTGTGCCGTGGCCATGGCGCGGGAAATCACGGAGCGTGAGAAGGAATTCTATATGCTGTTGCTGTGGATGTATGCCGGGGTGCTAGGGGCTTATGCGGCACGGGATTTGTTGCTCTTTTTCGTGTTTCATGAATTGGCGTTGGTGCCGACGTTTCTTGGGGTTGCACTATGGGGCTTCGGGAAAGAGCGACGTCGGGTCGCCTTTACCATGGTTCTTTACCTTGGGTTGGGTTCGTTGCTGTTGTTGATCGGATTGCTTTGGCTGTATCTGGCCGTTGGGTTGCCTACGATGGACATCGATGTCCTCCGCCGGCATTTGCAAAGCCACCCGCTGGATCCGAAACTGCAAAAGCAGATCTACCTTCTGTTGCTGCTTGGGTTCGGCATCTTAGTCGGCTTGTGGCCTTTTCATTCCTGGGCTCCGGCAGGCTACGCCGCTGCTCCGACTCCGATCGCCCTCTTGCATGCAGGGGCTTTGAAGAGTTTCGGGCTCTATGGACTGCTTCGAATCGCGATGCCCCTGCTTCCGGCAGGAGCCCAATACTGGCAGCGGCTCACCCTGCTCCTCGCCGCAGGAAACCTGATCTACTGCAGCCTGGCGGCCATGCGGCAGAAGGACCTGGGCCATTTGCTGGGGTTTGCCGCCGTGGCCCATGCTGGGTTCGGTTTCCTGGGATTGGCTTCGGGGACCATGATGGGATGGATTGGGGCGGTGGTCTTGATGATTGCGTATGGACTGTTTAGTACGGCTGCCTTTGCGGTCAACGGCTACCTCCGTCAGCGATTAGGAGCGGTCGGATGGGATCAACTGGGAGGCGGTTTGTTCCGACCGATGCCGTTTGTCGGGACCATTGGGGTGATGGCCTTTCTGGCAGGCATTGGTTTGCCGGGGTTTGCCGGGTTTCCTGGAGAAGTGATGGTGGTGGCTTCGGTATGGCGGACGGATCAGGTCTTAGCCGCCGTAGCGGTATTCGGAGGACTGGTGCTCGGAGCGGTCTATTTGATGCGGGCAGCGCGCCGGATCTGGTTTGGCCCTTCCAAGATCCAAGAAGGACCGGAACGGTGGGACGTCCGCAACCCATGGCATCGGTTCGGATACCTCTTGCCGGTTTGTTTTCTACTCCTTTTTGGTCTTTGGCCGAAGGGAATTACGACACGCGCTCATCAGGAACTGGCGGCTTGGACCGACGCGAAACCTTCCATCACGATCCAGAAATCCGACCCAGCTCTTTCAAAGACGGATTTCACCCAAACAAAACCGTAAGGATGGATTCGGGACTGCGATAGGACTATGCACGGGTTAGGGCTTATTGCATTAGAATTAATCATTGCAGCAGCGGCGATTGCCTTGCTGCTGATGGATCTTTGGGTGCAGCCGGAGAAACGCCGGGATCTAGGCTATGGGGCGATGATCGTTGTGGGTGGCGCGTTTGTAGCGACCTTTCTCTTTCCGGTCCATACCTCCACGGTGGGATACTACGGTCATGTCGTGCTGGATCCGTTGGCCGTGTTTTTTCAGCGCCTCTTTTTGATAGGAGCTTTGGGGGTCCTGTGGATGGCCCGGGAATCAGCCGAACAATTCGGCGGCGGGATAGGCGAATACTATGCCCTTGTACTCTTTGCATTGGTAGGAATGCTGTTTGCCGCCTCGGCGAATAGTTTTTTGATGCTCTTTGTCTCCATGGAATTAATTGCGATCAGCTTCTATATCCTGACCGCATTTCAACGCCACGATCCGCTCTCGCTGGAAGCCGGAATTAAATACCTCATCGTTGGGGCCTTAGCCGGCGGAGTAGTGATATATGGTGTGGTCCTGATCTATGGTTCCACCGGAACCCTCTCCTTTCAGCAACTGGCAAAAATCGCACCGCAGCTGTTGGACCACAAACTCCTGCTCCTGGGATTAGCCATGGTTTTTGTAGGGTTAGGATTTAAAATGGCTGTCATTCCGTTTCATCTCTGGGTTCCGGATGTTTATGAAGGGGCTCCCGTTCCTACCACCGCCTTTTTAGCGGCCGGATCGAAAGCCGCCGGGTTAGTTCTTTTCATTCGATTGCTTTATGGCCCCCTCCATACCCTGGCCGGATATTGGCAAGGACCGATGTTGTGGATTGGATTTTTGACGGTTCTAGTAGGCTCGCTCTGCGCCATCCCACAACGCAACCTCAAACGTCTGATGGGATATTCCAGCATTCTGAATGCCGGTTTTATTCTTCTTGCCTTAAGCACGGCTTGTGCGGAAGGGGTTGCGGTAGGACTGTTTTATTTGACCGTCTATGTCTTTGGAGTGTTGGGAATCTTTGGGGTGCTGAATCTGATCGGGGTTAAAGGACGGACCAGTGAGGTCAGCACCGTCCTAGGCCTCCATCAACGTGCCCCATGGCTGGCCTTCCTTTTAGGTGGCTTCCTCATGTCCCTGGCCGGTCTGCCGCCGTTTGGAGGATTCCTGGCCAAATTCTTTGTCTTCCGCACTTTGCTTCAGAAAGCACCTACCCCTTCTCATGCCACTGCGATCCTTCTCCCCTTACTCCTTGCCGTCATTATGGGATTCTTTTTTTACCTCCGCGTGCTGTATTGGGCTTATTTCGGCGAGTCTCCGAAAAATCCATCCGCCATCTCTTTTTCCCGTCTTTCCGGAGGCGCCTTTGCCTTTTGTTTTCTCGGAATCCTTCTCTTCGGCCTAATGCCCAAATTCCTTCTTCATTTTGCTTTCACCGTGGCTCAAACCCTTCCTTTACACTAGCAGGCTCTCTAGAGCGGATTTTACCCCCGGAAATGGGGAAAAGCATTGGGAGAGAAGGGCGAGAGGGGGTTTTTTGGAAGTTCAAAATGTAGTCAGAATGGCAGGAGAAGAAAAATCTTCA
>CAZBKV010000257.1:4191-4427 GCA_964492575.1 uncultured Verrucomicrobiota bacterium
TGCCCAGCAGGTTCTTCTATAACTTAACTGAGAAAAGAAAAAGCATCCATCAAATTTGCCTATATTGGCGCGCTGGGACAGCGCGCCCTACCTTTCAACTTCCTTTCGAATGCCCAGGGATAGGTAGGGCGGCTTGTCCTCAAGCCGCCGCAAGGAGATTTCGTGTTTCATTTTTACGGCGCGCTAGGGACAGCGCGCCCTACCACAACATGGCTTTCGGATGCCAAGGAAAGGGT
>CAZBKV010000258.1:0-4022 GCA_964492575.1 uncultured Verrucomicrobiota bacterium
CCTCCCTTCTTCTACGCTTGCCTTCCCGGATTTGCTCGACATATTCTTTCCCCCATGCGAAAAGAAAAAGACTCTCTTCGAACCATTCAAAGGGTTGTTCCTTGGATCGCCGGATTCGTAGTGGCAGGATCCCTCCTAGCTGCCGATCCTGCCCAACCCTATCTGGGAAGATGGGCCCTTACGGTGCCCGGGGGCGGGCCCGGTTGGCTCCAAATTACCCGCGAAGCAGGCTACTACGACGGCTCAATCCTTTGGATTGCAGGCAGCGTGGTTCCCCTCGATAGTGTCTTCTTTTACAAAGGAATGCTCTGCGTCACCCGTAGCCGCATCGTAGAACGCAAAAACGCCCAAGGCAAAGTCATCCGCAAACAACGATTCACACAACTCATCACCGCCCGTGTCCAAGGAGACAAAATGTTCCTTACCCTCTGGAACCCACGCAATGACGGCAAAGGGGTCATCCGACAGGATTTTACCGGAAAACGAATTCCCCCACTTCCTCCAAAACCTGATCTCTCGCGCGTCAAATTCGGCAAACCGATCGTCCTCTTCAACGGCCGGGACCTCACCGGTTGGCGTTTGGTGGAACCGAATGCTGTCAACGGATGGGTTGCCGAAAACGGAATTCTCCGTAACAAGGCCATCCAACCCAAAGGCCGTCATATCCACTATGGAAACCTCCGCACCGAACAAGAATTCACCGACTTCAACCTCCAGCTCGACGTCCGCGTTCCTCCAAAAGGAAACAGCGGTATCTACCTACGCGGCATTTATGAAGTTCAAGTCGCGGATTGGTACGGGAAAAAACCCGACTCTCACGGCATGGGAGCCATCTACAGTCGGATTACTCCTACCTCCAATCCCACCAAACCCGCCGGACAATGGAACCATTTCGATATCACCCTGGTCGATCGCCATGTCACAGTCATCCTCAACGGAGTGAAAATCATCGACAATCAACCGCTCCTCGGAATTACTGGTGGTGCCCTCTGGTCGGACGAATTCCGACCCGGCCCTATCATGCTGCAAGGTGACCACACTAGCGTGGACTACCGTAACATCATCCTCCGCCCGGTCATCGCCAAATAAAGTTCCTCTCTAAAAAGATTTCTTAATCCCTCTTCTCGCCTCCCCTGCAAAGGGGAGGTTTTCTTTTCTACTACGCATCCAGACGCAGGAATTCCCGTAAAAACCGCCCGGTATACGACCGCCGGGAACGAGCCACCTTCTCCGGAGGTCCCTCCACCACAATTCGTCCCCCTTTTTCACCACTCTCCGGACCTAAATCGATCACCCAATCCGCCTCCGCAATGAGATCCAAATTATGCTCAATCACCACCACCGTGTGCCCTCGATCGACCAAACGCTGTAAGACCTCGACCAACATCAGCACATCCTGCGTATGCAAACCGATCGTTGGTTCTTCCAATAAGAAAAAATTTCGGCTGCGCGGCTTTCGAATAGCATCGATCCGATCATTCCCGGAAACCAAATGACTAATTAATTTAATTCGCTGTGCTTCCCCTCCGCTCAACGTGGGACTTGGTTGCCCTAGTTTTAAATATCCTAATCCCGTGTCATACATCGCATCCAACACGCGCCGGATCCGTGGTTGCTGTGCAAAAAATTCGCGAGCCTCGCTCACGCTCAAATCCAACACATCGGCAATACTTTTGCCTTGAAATCGCACCTCCAACGTTTCTGGTAGAAAACGTCGCCCTCCACATCGCGGACACGTCACAAACGCCGGTGGCAAAAAACTCATCTGCAGTTTCACCATCCCCACCCCTTGACACTCCGGACATCGACCTTCCGCTGTATTGAACGAGAATCGTCCTGGTCCATAACCCCGCAACCGTGCCTCCGGCAACTGCGCAAACAGCCGCCGAATCTCGTCAAACAACTTTACGTAGGTCGCTGGAACAGATCGTGGCGTTCGTCCGATTGGAGATTGATCCACTTCATGCACAGCACGAATTCGATCGGCCCCCGCCACAATCCGTCCCGCCTCTGGTGGAGCACTCTCCTTCCGTAATGCCGCCCGCAAGGCCGTCAATAAACAGTCCCGCGCTAGCGTGCTCTTCCCCGAACCACTGACCCCGGTGATCACAACAAATCGTCCTAACGGGATTCGCAACGTGAGATTTTTTAAATTATGCATCCGAGCCCCTTCTAAAATCAGCCACTCTACCGTGCCGTTCCGTGGCGAAGCCTGGGCCGAAGTTAGGCGATCTAGGCGCGGAGGACGGCCCACCGGTCGCCGTCTCCCCCGAATCGGATGCTTCCGCGGCTCCCGCAAGTAACGTGCCGTAACAGACTCTGGGTGTTGCAACACCTCTTTCAGCGGCCCACTGACAACGACTCGTCCGCCTTCCACCCCCGCTCCAGGACCTAAATCAATAATGTACTCTGCCCGACGAATCGTCGCCTCATCATGTTCCACCACTAAAATCGAATTCCCTCGCCTTCGCAATCGATCCAGAACATTCAGCAACCTCTCCGAATCCCGCGGATGTAACCCGATCGTCGGCTCGTCCAAAACGTATAACACTCCCGTCAGCGTCGATCCCAACTGCGCCGCCAGTCGAATCCGCTGCGCCTCACCCCCACTCAACGTCGGAACCCCACGATCCAACTGTAAGTAATCCAGTCCTACATCGCACAAAAATTGAAGTCGTTCGATGATCTCGGGCAAAATGTCCTGAGCAATCAACTTGGCCCGTCCTTTCAGCCGCACCTTCTGGAAAAGCCGTAGAGCATCCGTCACAGGCAATCGACATACATCCACAATCGTCCAGTCCCGATTCCATCCAGGCAGGCGCAAACGCACCGATCGGGCCACCGCATTTAACCGCGTCCCCCCACAGCTTGGACAGACCTCCCGCTCACCTTCTGCCCATTCATACCATGACTCTTCAATCGCCTCCGCTCGTGCCCCTCGATCCACCCCCTCTGGTAAATAAAACCGTACGCCAAATCCCCGACATTCCGGGCACCAACCGGCCGGACTATTGTAGCTGAACAATTTCGGTTCTAGCGGCGGCAAAGAAAATCCGCATTGCGGGCAGGCCGATTCCGTCGAATGAGTCGTCACCCTGCCGCTCTGATCCAAAGCCAAGAGAATTCCCTTCCCCAGCGAAAGCGTTTCTTCCACAATTTGCCGGACCCTTCCTTTCTTTTCGTTTAGAAAGTCCGAGGGCGTAAGTTCCCCTATAACCGCCTCGATCCAGTGCTCCTTATATCGGTCCAGCCTTATCAGCTCTTTTCCCACCTGAACCATCCGGCCGTCTACCCGAAGCCGCTGAATCCCCATCGCCTCAGCCCGATCCAATACCTCATAGTGATATCCCTTCCGTCCTCGGACCAACGGAGCCAAAAGAACCAGAGGACCTCGCTTTCGTGTCTCTTGGGCCAGTTGCTGGATCAATTGTGCCTTGGAAAGCGGCTGGACCGGGACCTGACAGTTTGGACACCATGGTGTCCCCAACCGCGCATACAACAACCGCAAAAAATGATAAATCTCCGTGACGGTTGCGACTGTACTCTTTCCGCCTCCCTGGGAAGTCCGTTGCTCAATACTCACAGTCGGAGGAAGCCCAACAATCCGATCCACATCCGGCCGCGGCAATTCCTCCACAAACTGACGGGCATACGCCCCTAAACAATCCAAGAACCGACCTTGCCCCCCAGCAAACAGGATGTCGAACGCAAGCGTGCTCTTTCCCGACCCGCTCACCCCCGTAATCACCACAAATCGCCCCCGAGGCAACGCGACGGTAAGATCCTTCAAGTTATGCTCGCGTGCCCCTTCCACGACAATCCAGCCAGAGGTACCTGCCTGTTCCATCTCCTGCTTTGACATCCCTTCCCCTTTCTTTTTGCCGAAAAATCGATTTTAGCACACGGCCAAGACCATAGCCGTTAAGAATCAAGAAGGACAAAATCTCATCTGGGACAAAGAGAAGAAGACCCCATTCCCTTCCTTTCCTTTCCTCTATTGGAGAAAAGTATGAGATCTACCC
>CAZBKV010000258.1:4032-4405 GCA_964492575.1 uncultured Verrucomicrobiota bacterium
GCAATAACCGCCGTTGCCAATTGTATAACGGTACCTCCTCAGGGGACTGAGCTTTCGCCAATTGGATTAAGATCGCTCTACTCGCTATAAAAGAAGGCTCCAACCCCAATTGGCCTGCGATTCGACGCCGTTTCGCCTGCAATCGTTCATACCGTAAACGCTCATAAGGACTCATCCGCTGCCCTCCCTCCTTTCGTCGGGGACGAGGCCACTCCTCCTTCGGCCGAGCTAAAGCCTTGCGAACTACTCGACGAATCTCCTCCTGTAACCCCCTTCGTACCCGTTCCCTTAAAAAATGATCAAAATCCGCCTGATCCCCCTGATCTACAACAGATGCAATCTGCACCAACAAATCATGCCCTACGATCAACGC
>CAZBKV010000259.1:0-1166 GCA_964492575.1 uncultured Verrucomicrobiota bacterium
GATTCTTTACAACTTAGTAGAAATCTGCCGAATCCTGGCCGTTTTGCTGTCTCCTTTCCTTCCCCAAACGGCGGATCGGATCTATGAACAGTTGCAGCTTCCGGATCGGCCGGATCGATGGGAGAAGACTGCGTGGGGGGGGATGGCGCAGGGACATCAGGTTGCAAAGCCGACGCCTCTGTTTCCACGCAAAGATCGTCCTTCGAAACAACCGTAAGAGTTGTTTTTGGGTGAAGGGGAGAGTAAGTGCGAAAGCAAAAGAAGTGGATAAATTAAGTTTTACTTATATTTGGAAGGGAAATATATTGAAAAGTGATGCATATGGGAAGAGGAACACTTGGCTTTTTACTATCTTGAATCGATATCAGCTTACCTTTTTCTTGAATGGTCCTAAGGCAGAGAGTAAAAAATATTCGCTGAATAAAGAAATAAAGATTTTCTAATGTTGTAAATTAGTTAATATAATTGCTTCTTCGGTCCAGCATAAGGGTTCCAAACATGGAATGGAAAAGGGCACAATATACAAACAAAATCTGTTATCTACCCCCCATAGCCCTGGCCCATTCCTATTCCCACCCCCAAAAGAAGCGATTCCCCTATGAATAGCATCGTCCTTGTCAAACAAGTACCCGACCTGTCCGACCTTCGCCCCGACGCCTGGGACGAAGAAAAAGGGACGTTACGACGAGGTGTTCTAGACAGTATACTCAATCCCTTGGACCTTCACGCTCTTTCCCTTGCCTATTTTGCTCAAAAACAATCCCCCCAAGGGAAAAATGGAAAGATTATCGTTTTGACGATGGGGCCTCCTCAAGCCGAAGAAATCCTGCGGGATTGTATCGCTCGCTGTGCGGACGAGGCCGTGCTCTTGACGGATCGAAACTTTGCCGGAGCCGATACCTGCGCCACGGCCTTTGCCTTGGCTCATGCGATTCAGAGAATCGTGGAAGAATTCCAGTTAGGCGATGAGTACTTAATCTTCTCCGGAATGCAATCCATTGATGGGGACACGGCACAAGTCCCTCCTCAGGTTGCCGAGCATCTTGGAATCGAACAGATCGCGTACGCAGAGAAAATCGAATACAAGGAAGGGGGATGGGTGGTTTCCCGAATCGGACCCCATGGCCGGGAAATCGTCCGGCCGAAACGAATCCCGGTCTTGATTA
>CAZBKV010000259.1:1176-4397 GCA_964492575.1 uncultured Verrucomicrobiota bacterium
CGGCGGCTTCCAGCGAGGGCCCAATTTATCGTTCCTTCCATCGAGCACGAATGGCTTTTTCCCATCCCATCCGTCGGATCTCGGCTCAAGATCTTCAGGTGCCGTTGGATCGGATCGGCTTGAAGGGATCTCGAACGCATGTGATTCGAATCTTCTCTCCCACCGAAACGCAGACTGCTCCGTGCGTGATCGTTCATACCCCCCAGGAATTGGCGGAGAAGATCAAAGAACTTTGGAAAACCGGATCTCGACGGAGGGGACAAAAGAAAGAAGAAGAGGCGAAGTATGAACTTGGCGATCGGAAACCGGACTGGCGGGGAGAGATTTGGGTCTTTGCTGAGCAGGAAGAGGGGCAGATCCAGTCGGTGGCCTTGGAGCTTTTGGGCACAGCGCGTCGGTTAGCTGAGCCGCTCGGGGAGAAGGTCGCGGCCATCCTCCTAGGGCATAATGTTCGGGATAAGGCGGAGCTGTTGGTTGCCCATGGGGCAGATCGGGTGTATGTGGCGGATGATCCGCGGCTGAAGGACTTTTACCCGATTCCGTACAAGAAAGTCCTGGCGGCCGCGATTCAAAAATATCGGCCTCAGATTGTCCTCTACGGAGCCACGCCCCTTGGACGGGAACTGGCCCCTCGGGTGGCTTATGCCACCGGCTCGGGCCTCACAGCGGATTGTACCCAACTGGAAATCGGCGATATCCAACGCGGAAGTCTCTCCGCAGTCGGTATCTTAAAACAAACACGCCCGGCGTTAGGAGGCAACATCATGGCAACCATCATTACCCGCAACTCCTTAGCCCAGATGGCCACGGTCCGACCGGGTGTGATGAAGGCCCTTCCGGCCGATCCGAATCGGCGTGGGGAAATCATAGAGCTTTCGGTTGATGTCGAGGCAGAAGATTTCTGGACCGAGGTTTTGGAACGCCAGCCTCTGGCCAAAGGAGCCCGATTGACCGAAGCAGAGATCATTGTCGCCGGTGGCCATGGCATGGGGAGCAAGGAGGCCTTTGAACAGTATCTGAGGCCGTTGGCTCAAGTGTTAGAGGAACGATTCCAGACTACAACCGAAATCGGGGCCTCCCGGGCAGCGGTCGAAGAAGGCTTTATCGGACGAGACCATCAAGTCGGCCAGACAGGTCAAACCGTTCGGCCCCGCCTGTACATTGCTGTGGGGATCTCCGGCGCTATCCAACATTTGGCCGGAATCCAACAGGCTGAAATCATCGTTGCAATTAACAAAGATCCTCATGCCCCGATTTTCCGTCATGCAGATGCAGGCATTGTAGCGGAATACGAACAGGTTATTCCTTCTCTGATTGAGGCCTTAAAACAACCTTCCTTAGCAGCGGCAGCATCATGAAACCGATTGACATTTTGATTGCGGGAGCTGGACCGGCTGGGCTTGCGACAGCGATTCGTGTAAAGCGTCGGCTTCGGGAAGCCGGGCAGGATGCCACGGTGGTGGTCTTCGACAAGGCCCCCAAGCTGGGATATCACAATCTTTCGGGGGCCGTCTTTGAACCTCACTGCTTGGATCTCCTGATCCCAGACTGGCGCCAACAAAAAAACCGGTTTCTGGAGAGCATAATCCAGGTGGAACAAGACGAGTTGTATTACCTGACCGAGACTGACGCCTATCGGATCCCCCAGGCCCTTGTTCCACCCCCAATGCGTCACAAAGGAGACTATATTATCTCCATCAGCCTGCTGGTCCGTTGGCTTGGATCCATTGCCCAGGAAGAAGGCGTTGAAATCCACTTGGGCTTCTCAGGGCGGGATGTGTTGATGGACGGCAACAAGGTCTTGGGAGTCAAATTAGTAGACCAAGGCCGGAGTATGCATCATCCTAACCCCCCTAATTACCTTCCCGGCGAAGAGATTCAGGCAAAAGTGACTGTGCTAGCCGATGGATCCCGCGGAGTCCTTTCGCGAGAACTGACGAACCGTCTTCCCCCAAGTCGGAATCCTCAGGTCTATTCCATCGGCCTCAAACAGCTCATCAAACTTCCTCCCGACCGAAACTTCGGAAAAGGACGGACGATTCATACGATAGGTTATCCATTGCCCGCCGATGTCTTTGGAGGGGGATTCCTCTACGACATGGGAAACAACGAGGTGGCCGTCGGACTCATCATCGGCCTGGACTGGCCCTATTCGAATTTAGACCCTCAACAGGAACTGGAGGCATTTAAATCCCATCCTTTCATCGCCGAGCTTCTCAAAGGAGGGCAGGTGATTGCTACAGGGGTTAAGACGATTCCAGAAGGCGGATATTATTCTCTGCCCCCACTGGTGACCGATGGGGCCCTGTTGACGGGAGACGCAGCCGGTTTTGTGGATATGCGAAAGATCAAGGGGATCCATTACGCGATCTATTCGGGAATCTGCGCGGGGGATACCTTGTTCGAGGCCTTTCAGAAGAATGATTTCTCGGAATCTACCCTGCAGAGTTACCGCCAGAAACTAGAGCCTTATGTCCTTAACCCCATGTGGAAGGCGCGAAACTTCCGTCAGGTCTTCAAATACGGTCTTTATCTTGGAGCCCCTCTTTCCCGAATCCAACATCTTCTGCCGGTCTTCCTCCGCATAGAACCCGATTACAAAGCGACCAAACCGAATCGTCGCCTTCCCGAACCCAAAATGGAGGGAATGGATAAGGCGACCTTTGTCAGTCTTTCCGGTGCCAATCACCGAGAAGATGAACCCTCGCATATCCTCATCAAAGACCCTGCCCTATGCGAGCGATGCATTCGGGAATATGGTGCTCCGTGTGTCCATCTTTGCCCTGGGCAAGTCTATCGTGTCCACAACGGCAAACTGATCCTAAGCCCGAGCAACTGTATGCATGATGGTTCCTGTCATGTAAAATGTCCCTTCCAAAACATCGTTTGGATCCCGCCGGAAGGGGGAGAAGGCCCGCGGTATAAAAAAATGTAGCCCTTCCTCCAATCCATTCTTTAAAAGATTTAAAAGTCGGCAAAATTTAGAATCCTCATAAAAATCCACTACCTTACAGCGTTAGCTACACGGCTCTCAGAAGCTCCAAGAAGAAACGCCAGCCCTGTAGCTGCGCTTGTCAGAACGTGGACAGGAAAGAGAAAGAAAAAACGAAAGAACCGTCCATAGCCTTACAGCTTGTCCGAAAAAGGCATCCATCCATTTTCTTGTCTCGGCGCGCTGAGGACAGCGCGCCCTACCTTCCAATTCCCTTTCGAGTGCCCAT
>CAZBKV010000260.1:0-4361 GCA_964492575.1 uncultured Verrucomicrobiota bacterium
GACTCCGACCGGGAAGGCGAAGTTCTTCCGCGCTCGCGGTCGGTAGTAAAGGACCGCAAGGATTGGTAGATTCCTAGATTTGTCCGGAACACTGGGGCCCTTGAAGCAAGGGCCCCAGTTTTTTCATCGCTGCTTTTGGACCCTAATAAATGAAATGAGGAAAAATGAAATGAGGAAAGGCGGTTTCTGAGAGAAAGCCTATGGAAACTTGAACTTCGAAGGCAATTCTCCTTACCCTACCGGAGAGATGCAAGAGAGGCGTTCCCAAAGCGGATCCATAACCGAAGTCATTGGTCCTATCCCCTATCGTCTTGCCTTGGCGGGGGGATGGATTGATCAACCTTTTGTCTCCCAACATAATCCTCACCCGCCTGGTTCGATGGTTGTGGTGAATGTGGAACCGCAGTTTTGGTTTATGGATCGGAGCGGGTTGGCGACCAGCACCCGTCGGGTGGCCCTCCGGCTTTGGCCGAATGGGTTTCCGAAAGAGGTCCGGCGAGAAGAACTGGTCCGCCGGTTGTATGAGGAGGAAAACCGAGAGAAATCCGATCCGAGCGGTTCCCAGGATATGATTGGACTGATTTATCCTGGGATCAGTCGCCTGGATTATGATTTTCGAGTTCATGGGGGAGTTTTTCCGGCCCATATTGAGAACATACAAGATCCGGAAGTAATCCAGTGGTTGGAACGGGTGATTCATATTTTACCAATTGCTCCGCGCCCGGAAGGATACAATCCGTTGGAGATAAAAAATTTGGATCCAGAGTGGATCGATCGACTTGGGCAGTCTGGGAAACAATGTTATGAGGCCATCCTACGACGGGACCTTGCGATGTTGGGGGATTCTTTCAATGAATGCATGGCCTGTTGGGAAGCCATTTTACCCTGTACCGTTTCGCATCCGGCGATCACTGTCAATTTGAAGGAGATTTTGTCCTGGTACCAGCGCCATTATGAAGGGGCCATGTATTCCGGTTGTGGGGGAGGTTATTTATACGTAGTTTCCGAAGAGCCTGTGCCAGGGAGTTTTCATGTAAAAATCCGTGTGGAGACTTCGTAAAGCGAAGAATCCCTTGCTCCCATGAAGGAAGTCCTTGTTTGCCATTCGTTTGACAAGCTTCTGAGCCCTCATGTCCGCTGGTTGCATGAGGCCTCCAAAAGGGGGCCAGTCCGTGTCCTTCTTTTGACCGACGAAGCGGCGGAGCGATGGGAAGGAAAGTATCCTACCTATCCTCTGGCCGAACGGGAATACTTGGTAGGGGCCTTTCGTTATGTTTCTACAATAGAAGTTTGTGGGCCTCAGACCCCAGACGATTGGATCCGGATTTTCAAAGAAAGGCAGCCGCAGGCTGTGATTGGACATCCCCAGTTAAGATTTTCCGAGTTGCCGGATCTTTGCCGAATCGCCGGAGTTCGGTATGAAGAACCGCGCCCTGAAGAATTGAAAGGCTTTCCTGAAGTGCCCTCGGGGTCGGTGGATCCGCGCCGGCCGAAAGTCATTGTCACCGGCTGTTATGACTGGCTGCATTCTGGGCATGTTCGGTTTTTTGAAGAAGCGGCTTCGTACGGGAATCTATATGTGGCAGTAGGGCATGATGAGAATGTCCGTGCACTGAAGGGCCCTGGTCATCCCATGTTTCCCCAGGAAGAACGACGTTATATGGTGGCCGGAATTCGGTACGTGACCCAGGCCTTGGTGACCACTGGGTCAGGTTGGTTAGATGCTCAACCGGAGATCGAGCGAATCCGTCCGGATATTTATATTGTCAATGAAGACGGAGATCGACCGGAGAAACGGGCGTACTGCGAACGGCATGGGATTCGCTACATTGTGCTCCAGCGGAAACCTAAACCAGGTCTTCCCCCTCGCCAGAGCACCGTGCTCCGCGGGTTTTAATTTTGGGGAAACACAGAGTGAAAGAGAAGGATTTCTAAAGTTTGTCCAAAAAGGTATCAGTCAATTTTTTCTATATCGGCGCGTTGGGGACAACGCGCCCTACCATAACATGGCTCTCGAAAGCCAAGGAAAGGTAGGGCGGCTTGTCCTCAAGCCGCCGCAACAAATTCCTTGCTTTGCACCCGTTGCGGTCATGCCTTCGATCCGGCGTTTTTTCTCTCCCAGGAACTCTTCCATTCAAACCGCCCAGCCGATTTTTCAGATAAGCTCTAGGATCATCGAGAAAAATTCCAGTCGGATCTGCTTCGTATGCCGTCTTCTAGGAAGCCAATAGAATCATCATTCCTCCCGATCATGAAATCACCAATCTATGCCTTTATAGGGGCGTTAGGAGATCCCAAGATTCAGCATGGCCTTGTCGTCTGATGGGACTTGCTTTTCGAATCTTTTGCATGGCAGGTTGAGGGAAAAAGAAATGGAGTTTGGGCTCACGAGAGGATTCGTCAAAGAAAGAAGGCACGAAATTGGAGGAAAACGATGCGAGCGATGTGGATTCACAGCATAGAGGATAAAAAGGTGAGGGGCATAGTCGCATTCGGTTTGGTCTTGTTTTTTAGCCTTGTTGGGGAAGGACTGGGAGAAACCGCTTTGCCTCGAGCCTCCTTGCGCGAAGCAAAGCCAGGGGCCGCCCGCCAGGCGAAGGCCAAGGGCCGAGAGAAGTGGGAGGTCCGGTTTGAAGGAGAGTTTGTGGGGAAATGTGCCCCGATTCAGGATCCGTTGGTGCTTTGGTATCGCCGTCCTGCTTCCCGATGGGTAGAGGCCTTGGCATTGGGGAACGGTCGATTGGGGGCCATGGTTTTTGGAGGAGTGGATCGGGAGCGATTGCAACTGAATGAGGATACCCTATGGGCCGGCGGACCTTATGATCCTAACAATCCCGAAGCGCTGAAGTACCTTCCTCTGGCTCGAAAGTTGATTTTTGAAGGAAAGTACAAGGAAGCCGACAGACTGATCGGTCAACACATGATGGCCAAACCTCTGCGGCAGATGCCGTATCAACCGCTGGGAGACCTGTGGATTCAGTTTGATGCGGCATGGCCGATGGTCAAGGCCTATCGGCGTTCGTTGGATCTGAAGCAAGCCGTTGCTCGGACGGAGTTTCAGACCCCTGCGGGTGTGCGTCAGGTAAGGGAAGCTTTCATTTCGGCAGCGGATCAGGTGATTGTGTGGCATGCGGAGACAGATCATCCCGGTCAAATCCATATGCGTTTGACTTTCCGCACCCCGCATTCCGGGACCTTAACCGTGGAAGGGAAGGACACTCTGGTGTTTACAGGACACAATCCTCCTGCTCGGGGGATCCCGGGAAAACTGCGATTTCAATGCCGGATCAAGGTTCTGAGTCAAGGGGGAACGATTCGGCCGGAAAACGGTTGGATCGCCGTTCGCGATGCGGATGCGGTGACGGTATTGATTGCAGCGGCTACAAGCTACAAGAACTATCATGACGTGACCGGGGATCCGGAAGAAGCGACACGGCAAACGATCGCTCGTGCTTGTTCTTATTCCTACCGTCAACTCAAGGCTCGGCATCTGGCAACGTACACAAACCTCTTTAACCGGGTAAGTTTGGTGTTGAATGGTAATCCGGTCCCTCCTGTTCCGACGGATGAGCGGATCCGGCAATTTGCCAAAGGACAGGATCCGGCCTTGGCGGTGTTGTATTTTCAGTTCGGGCGTTATTTGATGATTTCTTCCTCACGGCCCGGCACCCAGCCGGCAAACTTACAGGGGATCTGGAATGATAAGACAAACCCACCCTGGGATAGCAAATATACCATCAACATCAACACCGAGATGAACTACTGGCTTCCGGACCCGGCCGGTCTGCCGGAATGTGTAGAGCCACTGGTCCGGATGGTGGAGGACTTGTCACATACAGGTGCAGAGACCGCGCGAGTGATGTGGGGTGCCCGAGGTTGGGTAGTGCATCATAACACCGATCTATGGCGGGCGACTGCTCCGATCGATGGACCGCGATGGGGATTTTGGCCGACCGGTGGGGCATGGTTGAGCTTGCATCTTTGGGATCATTTCTTATACACCGGAGACACCAACTACCTTCGTCGGATTTACCCGATGCTGAAAGGTGCTGCCCAGTTTTTCTTGGATACCCTGGTGGAAGACCCGAAACACGGCTGGCTGGTAACCTGTCCCTCTTTGTCCCCTGAAAATGCGCATCATGATGGGGTGAGTGTTTGTGCCGGGCCGACTATGGATATGCAGATTTTGCGGGATCTTTTCTCGGCCTGCATTCAAGCCAGCACGATTTTGGGTGTGGATGTGGATTTACGTTCGGAGTGGATTCGAACCCGATCTCGGCTGGCTCCGAATCAGATTTTTCGTGCGGGACACCATCAAGAATCCCCGCTTCACTGCCACACTCAGCTGTCTACCTACCCTT
>CAZBKV010000261.1:0-4345 GCA_964492575.1 uncultured Verrucomicrobiota bacterium
GAAGCGACGTAAGGTCCAAGAAATCCCTACAGTGAGAGCAGCACTTAACCCTCCCAAAACAACTAATTCTATAAAAGAAGGAACAGAGGGAAAAGAAAAGGACAAAAGATGAACTATGAACCCAACCGTACAGAGTAAAAGAAAAGCACTGACGATCATGCGGGCATATTGAATCCAAGTAAGAGGGATTTGACGTAAAACCAAAAAGGCGAGAGCAAAAAACGGCAGAAAGTAGGATAAAGAAACCCCTAAGGCTACTCCCGACAGTCCATATTTCGCTCCAAACCAGACCCCCAAAACACTAACGCCAGAGAAAATTGTAATTATAGCGAGTCGACGATAGACCCATCCATGAGCTCGAACCACAAAGTCTGTGACCCGGTAACAGACCCGAAGAAGGACAAAGAATCCGAAAATTTGAAGAACCGGAGCGGCCGCAAGCCATTTCTCTCCCAGTAAAACAGAGATGACTTTTTCTGGAACGGCAACAAGAAGCGCTGCAACAGATGTAGTCAAAAGAGTCGCAAGGAAAAGGCTTTTGATAAAAAGACGCTGAACCTCAAAGATCTTTCCCTGAATTCGAGCAAAAGCAGGAAAGAGTACCGCCTCCATCGGTTGAGTGAGAAAGGTCAATAAGGCTTGGACAATCGCATAAGCACGGGTGTAAAGACCGAGCGCATCTACATCTAAAACACGACTAATAAGAAGTCGATCTGCATTATTGGCAAACCATCCTAATAATTCTGCCCATCCAAACCCAAAACCCACTCGTACTAACTCGACAAAAGCACTCCAACGAGGGATTCCGAAAAGAATCCGTCCTAGGCCGTAAGCATAGCTACTTACGGCAAGCCCTTGAAAAACGACCTGCCCCAAGATTAATGCATTGGGACCGAAATGAAGGAGGGCAAGAACAATGGCTGTCACCGTTGGACCAAGAAAATAACCTATGGATTGAGTTAACGAAATCCATCGGAAATTACGATTCCTTTGCATCCCAGAGTAAAGAACAATGCGAAGAGCAGCAATCGGACAGGTCAGAAGAAGCCAATGTAATATCCACCGATCTTCTCCTAGTTTAAAGAACCATGTTAATGCCTTGGCAAAACATAAAGAGATAACCCCACCACTTATACCTCCAATCAACGCCACAATTAAGGCCGTAGCATAGTGGTCCCGTGTAACTTGAGGACGTTGGACAAGAGCCGGTCCAATCCCACAGGTTGTAATCCAAGAGCTAAGTTCTGAGAGAATGATTACAATCGTAGCAAGTCCGAAATCCCGTTGATTCAAAAGCCGTGCTAAAACAATTAAAGCAAGAACTTGGGAGCCGCTGAGAACAACACGACCTCCAAACATCCAAAGGAGACCTGTAAGATTTCGAGTGGATTTCATGAAGAGGCGGTTCGTCGATCACCAATCTTGCGTGCAGGAACCCCGGCATAAATCCCCCACGGTTCCGTAGAAGCTGTTACAACTGCCCCTGCTCCAATAACACAACCATGAGCAATATGGACTCCGTCCAAAACAATAACCCCAGCTCCTAACCATACATCATCTTCGATTGTGATACCTTTTGTAGTTAAACCTTGGCGAAAGATAAATTCGTTTGGATTTTTAAAATTATGATTTGCCGGAATAAGAACACAATGTGCTGCAATGCGAACACCACTACCAATCGTAAGTCCTCCATGACCATAGAGAATCGAATAAGGATTAACAGTCGAGTCATTCCCAATTCGGATTTCACCGCCATAAGTCGCTAAAATAGCCCCAGGATGAATTTCACATCTCGCTCCAAGAATAATCCGCCCCCCTAAGCTTGTATCCAATCGCGCCCGCCAATCGACACGGCAGTGAGGCCCCCATTCCAAATTGGTCCAGAGCCGACGAAGGGAGAGAAACATTCGATTCCACGCACGCCGAAGCCGAAGATGAAATGGAGTACGATCGGTTTGCATAGAGCCAGCTATAGACTTAAATCGAATCGATGGAAATCGGTCGGGATAAAATCGATGGGCGAAGAAGAGTGGCGATTTGGGAGATAAAAAAAAGTCCAAAGGCGATCGGATCCCAGGGCCGTTCCCTCCAAAGAATTCGGGCATGTTTCCGAGCCGTTCCATAACACCCGGAACGAAGGGCTGCCCGAATCCATTGACGACGAGCTCGCTGAGGGGTAATTTCGGATTTGGGACGGGAGGGCCTGCCAAGAGGTTCTGCGATTCCTCGTCGTTTGCAGGCTCGGTAGAGGGCCGTCTCTTTACAAAGTGCCTGCCGAAGTTGGCGGCTGCATGTAACGCTTGTAAGATGAAGTCGATAATAAAGAACAATATCAGGAAGATTCGCTAAACGGCCAATTTCCCCTAGTTTCAGCCAAAGATCATAATCCTGTGAGGCATCAAGGGTTTCGTCGTATCCGCCAACTTTCCAAAAGGCTTCGGCTCGAATCATAGCGGTTGGATGAATGATCCCACCTCCACGTCCGGAAAGAAGCCATCTGTCAATCTCCTCATGCTGGGTCGGCATTCTCCAATGATCAATCGGCCAACCATCCGGGTCGATTCGAATCGTCTGTCCCCCTACAGCAACACAATCAGGATGAGATTCCATCCAAGCAAATTGTTTTGCAAATCGATCCGGCAGAGCGATGTCATCCGCATCCATCCGAGCCAGGTAAGGCCCGCGAGCCTGTTGGGCGGCTCGATTACAAGATCGGCTAATTCCCTGAGGGGTAGGATTTTTCAAAATATGTAAGCGAGAATCTTGCCGGCGAAGACGTTCTAAAATTTCCGGAGTCCGATCCGTGGAGGCGTCATCAATCACAAGAATCTCAAAATTAGAAAAACTCTGCTGAAAGAGACTTTGTAGCGCAGTTTCCAGATATCTTTCCGCATTCCGGACAGGGAAAAGGACCGAAATAAGAGGTGAGGAGGTAGATCTCACAGTTTGCTTGATTAGGAAGCAGAAGGTTTCTCAAGCAAAACACGAATGGTCATCGTCACAAGATCGTCAAAAGTTAACCCGCGACCTTGAAAGGCCTCAGGATAGCGCCATACGACGGAAAGCCAGCGTGAGTTCCATAAGATTTGCCAAAAACGGATGATGCAAGGACTGGTTTCGAATAATTCCCGGAATTGCTGAAGACGCCAACGGTTTAAAGGTTGGAGCTCGGAACGTTCTTTTCCTAAATCAATAATGCCGCGTTCCTGTAACTTTGCTTTTAAAAAAGATTCAGAAAATAAGAACTGGGCATAAGGAATCGGTAGAGTACGATAGACGTGAAGCCCCCAAGCGCTTGCATAAAGAGGGCCAAAATCAAGATAAATTTTACCGCCTGGGCGACAGACACGGATCAATTCAGAAAGAGCCGTCCTGGGATCGGTGAGGTGTTCAAAGGTGTTATAAGAGTAGATAAAATCAAAAGAATCCGCTTCAAAAGGAAGACCTTCTTCGACTTTGCTTTGATAAAAAGGAATATGAGAAGCCCGTGGGTCCCGCCAGTCTTCCATATCAACGCCATAGACTTCATATCCATAGGAATGAAGGAGGACAGCCGTCATCCCATCTCCGCATCCAACTTCTAGGACCCGGCTTTGGGGAACACGGTGGTTAATTTGGATCAGACGAACAGCCCGTCGCAAACCTCGACGCCAGGTAGCATCCGGACTATAAGAATACTGAGGGATCTTCTTTACCAGACGTAAAAGTTTCTGAAAGTCTTTTTCCGGTTTCGAGGTCTGAGGAGGTTGAGTTTTACTGACAATTCGTTGAACCAACGGACGCCATGGAATCCCTCGCAGTCGGTGGCCGATTTGGAAAACAATTTCCGGAGCATCTCGGACTCGGGCAGCAATTTGTTCCAGGTTCATAATGTTAATTAGGTTTAAGGTCTTAAGAAAAATGGTATCAGTCAAATAACAGTACTGAAAAGGCTTCACGAGGCTGCACTGTCCCTATCGTGCTGAATTAAGAAATGAAATATAAATATTCTTCTTGGACATTCATTAAATTTCTGCCTTCCAAAAGGATGGATAAGGAAGGAAAAATAGGACGGCCTGTGCCTAGGCCGCCACAAAAAAGAATCTCCTCTTTTAGCATGGTAAGGGAAACGCTTCCTACCCGAAAAATTCTCTTCCCTAGGAGCGGTTCTTTAATCCATGCCTTTTATAAATAACGGCGGTTTAGAGACAAACCGCCTTACATTTTTTTTCATCCCTACGAGCCCCTTTAAAATCAGCAGGAATTCGGTCGATACCTAAAAAGATAGGCCTGAGGAATGCCGAGAAAATATAACTATTTCCGGATCCAATTGAATTTGGAAAATCGCAAGAACTTTTTCTTGAAT
>CAZBKV010000262.1:0-4342 GCA_964492575.1 uncultured Verrucomicrobiota bacterium
GCAGCTTGCATTAGCGGCTGAAGTGCTTGGCCGTGGTTTTCGCGGGCTCTCTCTTTTGCCAATCTCTTGGGAAGAACGGATCCGAGGTCTTCGTTGGCTTCGAGCCGCGTGTTATATGGTTCAAGTTTTCCTGATTTTTTTAGCCTTGCTGTTGGGATGGCGTTTTTATGATCTTTCCCAGCAACTCCATCAGCTTCGCACCTTAAATCAGGAGCTGAGCTCTGCCCTTGGTTCTGTGCAAAAGGCTGTTCGACTCGAAAGGGAATATCAGGATTTGGTTCAACATATTACCCCCATTTTAGAAGCGGCAATGGATCATCGAAGTATTTTAACAGCTTGGGCTGCATGGCGTGGTGTACAACTTCATGCAACCAACGAATGGGTGTCTTTAGTGGCCGATGCGAAGAGTTACTTGACCGGAAGCGTGCTGGATTTTCAGCCGAAGAAAAACACCAATTGGGTCGATCAACTGCGAACGGTTCCTGGCGGAAAGAGAAGTCAGATCGCTGAGATCTGTTTAGTGTGGGATGGGACGAAATTGGCTCAACGATTACGGAGCTTGGTGGATCAGTTGAATCGGGATGAGGCAATGGCGGTTGTCGATCTTTTGCCTCCGGATCTGGAACAGCGGAGGTCGGGGACCAACGTGGCCTTGCCGAAGTTCTTGCATACCCTCGTTCTGATTCCAAAAACGGCTTTGGAGCGCTTTCCTGCGTCAAACCGAGCAGCGGCGAATGATCTTTCTCCTTCGCCTCCTTCAGAGAAGAAGCGGGGGCGGATTCCGCCTTTGTTACGATTTCGCCCATCGAGGGCTTCAGGTCCGTAGAACATGGCAAATCGCTTAGGAACAGGAATCAGTCAGCCTGTGGCCATCCGAGTCTTCATCGGATTGGTGTTGGCCTTTTGTTATCTGGCGGTTTATCGTCCAATGCAGGATCGGATTGGAGTGGAGTACCGTAAGGCTACAAACCTGTGGGATCGACTGATCCGATCCAACCAACTTCTGCGGCTTAGTGGGCCGTATGGTCCTACAAATTTCCAAACCGAACTGCGCCGGTTCCAGGAACGATTGACCCGTTTGCAGAATGCTTCGGCCCGGTGGATTCCTCGCACTCAAGTCCCCTCAAATGTTTGGCAGCGCGCAGGGCAACCGTTTCGACTCCTCGACTATCAATTAGAATCGGCAGCAGCGGCTCTTCGGCTTGTTCAATTTGCGAAGACCCACGGCGTGGCTTTACAACCCGGAGTCACAAACGGTTTGCCTCGCTTTACGGGGGAACTTTCCCGGCCAGAAGAACTATGGCTTCGACTCTATCTGGCCGAACAACTTCTGCGTACCTTCATTGTATGCAAACCGGATCGGTTGATGACTCTCCAGCAACTGCCGCCTACCACACGCGGTTTGCATCTTCAGCCAATTCGCTCGACGGTGTTAGAATTTCCAATGTACTTGGAAGTGGAAGGGGATTTTGAGTCCCTGTTTCGGGCAGGGTGTGTCTTGCCCCTTACAGGGCAAGAAGCAGTAGCGTTGGGATGGAAGGAATTAACAAATAAACCGGCTCTGTTTTTGCGGAGGGTCTTCTTGCGGAAGGCAGCGCCGGAAGTGAAAGGTCGAGTTCGGGCTGAATTAGTTGTCTCTGGATTTGTCACCTGGCCGATGCCATAAGAAAGTTTGCGTTCGAATGCATGAAGGGACCTGGAACCAGAGATTTCAGTGCACTAGCAGCAGTGGCTCTGCTGGTGGTGGTGATCTTACTCCTTCTTGTTACTCAAAGGAGTGGAATTGACGAAATCCCGCAGTTTCCGTTACCGGCGCGGGGCACTTCTTCAGACGCCGATTTTGCTCAGAAGGCCCTCGCTCTTTTGCCCCAGCAAACGATCTTGAAAGAGCAGCTGGCAAAGGCCGGTCACCAAAATCCATTTTCTACCGCTCGATTTGCTCCGCCACCCCCCAAACCAAAGCCGAAACCCAAACCGAAACCTCCTCCCAAGCCGAAACCTAAGCCAAAACCTCCTCCTCCCAAGACCAAGAAAATTCAACTTCTTTACCAAGGTTGCGTGATCACATCAGATGGACGTAAGTTAGCCTTTGTGCGGGTGGACGGAAAATTGAGGGTGGTGACTAATGGCATTCCTGTGGCAGCAGGATTTGCCGTCAGCAAGGTAACCCTTGATCGCCTTATCCTTACGAATCGTCAGGGGAACACAAATATTTTACAATTTCGGAAACCGGCCACAATTACAATCGTTTTACCCAAATAACAGATCTTAACCCTGCAATGCCAAAAGAGCGTAGGGCTCCCCAATCTAACGGTGAAAAAGACTTGGTAGACCGCCTGGTCGAACGAGGTCGGCTAACCCCAGAACAGGCCGAGCTGGTCCGACGCCGGGAACAACGACTAAAAATCCCTCAATACCGGGCTATTCTAGATCTCAACCTTGCTTCCGAAGAGGAGGTCTATCGCGAGCTGGCTCAGATGCACAGGATCCCCTTTTTGGATCTTTGCAACTATGAGTTCCCCCCTGGTTTGCCGAATGAGGAAATCTTTCCTACACGTCTGATTCACCATCACCAGATTCTGCCGGTCCGCTTGACGGATGAGACGATCACCGTGGCCTTTATCGATCCGCCAAAACAGACCGACTTGAATAACCTGCGCCTCATCCTCAACCGCCGTATCGAGCCGGCCTTGACTACGCCGAGTTGCTACCGAGCAGTGATTCGCCGACTCTTTGGCTTAGGAGCCGAGACCATCCTCCGTCTCGACGAAACCGGCCTGGGCGACGATACGATGGTAGATACGGTCTTCAAAGTCCCCCTCGCCGGGACCGAAGAAGAAGTCAACGCCGGTATCGCCCGATACGTAGACCAACTCCTCTCCGACGCCCTTCGAGTCGGGGCTACCGACATCCACATCGAACCGTACTTCTCCCGCATCAAACTCCGCTACCGGATCGACGGTGTCCTCCAACCGGTCCGCGTCCCCGAACAACTTCGTCAGGTCTACGGAGCCCTTGTCTCCCGTCTCAAAATCATGGCCGGCCTCAATATCGCCGAAAAACGCCTTCCCCAGGACGGCCGGATCACCATGAAAACCGAAAAGGAGGAATACGATGTGCGCGTCTCCATTATCCCTACAAAACATGGAGAAGCCGTTTGCCTTCGACTCCTAGGCCGCCGTAGCCTCATGCTCGACCTCCATGAACTCGGTCTAGAACCCCGTCAAGAAGCCTTGCTCCGAGATCTGACGCGTCTCCCTCAAGGAATGGTTCTCATCACCGGCCCTACCGGCTCCGGAAAAACCACCACTCTCTACGCGGCCCTCTCTCATGCCTACGACGAAGGCCGAAAAATAATCACCATCGAAGACCCCGTCGAATACCAACTTGAAGGAATCATTCAAATCCAAATCCGGGAAGAAATCGGCTTGACCTTCTCCAATGGTCTTCGGGCCATCCTCCGTCATGATCCAGATGTGGTCCTTATCGGTGAGATTCGAGATGCCGAAACCGCCGAAATCGCCGTCCGCGCTGCCCAAACCGGACACCTCGTTTTTTCTACCCTCCATGCTAACGACAGTATCAGCGCAATTACACGGCTCATCGACATTGGAATCGATCCCTTCCTCCTCGGCGCCTCTCTCACCTGCAGCATCGCCCAACGTCTTGCCCAACGTGTCTGCCCCCATTGCGGCCGTCCCGATCCAGACATCCCCCCCGAAATCCGAAAAGAAATCGCCGAGACCCTCAAAATCTCCCCCGAAAAAGTCCAAGCCCGGAAGGGCACCGGCTGCATCGAATGCGGCGGGAAAGGAACACGAGGCCGGATAGCGATTTATGAGTTCTTTGTCATGACGGAAGAAATCGCCGATATGCTTAGGCCCGATATCAAAACCACTCAACTTCGAACAGCCGCCCGCGCCCGCGGCTGGCATAGCCTTCGCGAAGAAGCCTGGATCAAAGTCCAGCGCGGCATTATCCCTATCTCCGAAGTCCAGCGCCTTACCTTCCGGGTCAGACAACCGAGTTGGGAGGACGACTTTTGGACTCCTTAAATTTCGACAAAATCGTCATTCAAACAGCTGTCCGAAGATCTATAAACGAAAGGCCCACTCTCTTTCCCCATAATAGCCACACCAACCCGGTACCCACAAACGCGTTATAGCTAACTTCCTCAGAGCGTGGAAGAGGATGGAAAAGACGAATTTTTGGCATCAGTTAAATACTGCTTCGAATGAGAAAATTTCAGAAAGTAGAAATTTTGGGAAGGTAGGGCTCATCCGAAAGATGGGCTGGGTCGTTGGAAGGGAAGGCTTTTGAGGAGAGAAGACATTGGATGAAA
>CAZBKV010000263.1:0-4338 GCA_964492575.1 uncultured Verrucomicrobiota bacterium
AAAATCTGTAAAAAAGAAACTATGGGAAACAGAAGCGAACGGACAGGTTGGTTGAAAGGGCCGGGATTTGAGTGTGAGATTGAACCGCCGCCGGAAGGAATCGTACCATGGCGTCTGGTTCTTCTTGGTCCTCCTGGGGTGGGAAAAGGAACCCAGGCAGCATTGCTCAATCAGCGACTGGGCGCTTGCCATCTTTCCACTGGCGATATCTTCCGTGCCGCCAAAAGTATTCCCGAAGCCGAACGATCCCCGGCAATGAAGGAAGCCATTGATTACATGGAAAAAGGGCTTCTGGTGCCGGACCGGATCGTTCTGGATCTGATTCGGGAACGGGTTCATTGTCTGAAATGTCCTTGGGGATTTCTACTGGATGGATTTCCACGCACGGTACCTCAGGCCGAGGCCTTTGACCAGATTCTGCAGGAGATCCACGTCCCATTAGACGGGGTGTTGAACTACGAATTGGAAATTGAAAAGATCGTGGCGCGGCTTTCTGGACGTCGGGTTTGTCCCCAGTGCAAAGCGGTCTATCACATTGAGACCCTTCCACCGAAGAAAGAAGGGATTTGCGATCAGTGCGGTGCCCAACTGATCCTTCGAGACGACGACCGACCGGAAGCGGTTCGGACTCGAATGCAGACTTATCAAGAGCAGACCGCGCCGCTGATTGAGTATTACGAAAAGAAGGGTCTCTTGCTCCATATTAATGCCGAAGGAACTCCGGAAGAGATTCTGAATCGGACGATCCAGTTGTTGGAAAAACGTCGAAGCCAGTAGGTCCCAGAAGCGGATAAGGATTCAAAAAGGGTGATGAAATTGGGAAGGTGGGGGCATCCCAAAATCCACCGTTACAGGAGCGTAGAGCTCGTCCGAAAAATCGGCTGGTTGATTGGAAGGGAAGGCTTTCTACGAGAAAAAACGCTGGATCGAGGGCAAGACCCCAACGGGTTGGGGGGCAAAGGATAGAATTTTTGCGGCGGCTTGAGGACAAGCCGCCCTACCTGTTCATGGGCATTCGAAAGGAAATTTGAAAGGTAGGGCGCGCTGTCCTCAGCGCGCCGGGAAAAGGGGAAAATGAAATTTCATGCGGCGGTTTGGGGACAAACCGCCCTACCCTTTCCTTGACACCCGAAAGCCATGTGTGGTAGGACGCGTTGTCCCCAACGCGTCGATATAAAAATGATATAAAAATGGACTGATACCTTTCTCGGACAAGCTCTAGCGACGGAGAATCGTTTCTTCTTTACGGCTTTTGAAGGTCATGGAATCAGAAGGAGGGAAAAACGATTTTTCGCGACGGGTTAGGAATAAAGCGATCCTCCCCTTTCCCAAAGAGGCTCAATCGACATCTGAGGCAAGGGATACTATCTGTTGCGTGCTAAAGAAAAGCTTTTCGGTGGTTTGAGGGCAAAGCGTCTCCCTCTGGAGAAGTCCCTTTCGCGAACCGCTTAACCTTCCCTGCTCTTCTGCAAAATTTTCCCCCAGGTATCGCGGAGGGTGATGGTTCGATTGAAGATCAAACGATCCGGCCTGCTCTCTACATCAGGATAGAAATAACCCAGCCGTTCGAATTGAAGATAAGTCCCGGAGGGGACTTCCCGAAGGGAAGGTTCAACTTTGGCCGTTACGACCTGAAGTGAATTGGGATTCAAGGCGTTCAGGAAGTTTTCTTCTTCGGCTTCCGGTTCCGGTACTCGGAAGAGCCGGTCGTAGAGACGCACCTCGGCATCCACCGCATGGCGAGCACTAACCCAGTGAATGGTTCCTTTGACCTTTCGACCGGCCGTGGGTCCTCCTCGTTTGGACCCTAGGTCAGCGGTACAGCGAAGTTCGAGGATCCGTCCTTCTTCGTCTTTCACGACTTCATCGCAACGGATGATATAGGCATATTTGAGCCGGACCTCTCCACCCGGTTTGAGGCGATAGTATTTGGGAGGTGGTTCCTCCATAAAATCGTCTTGTTCGATCCAGAGTTCTCGCGTGAAGGGAACGAGTCGGGTGCCAGCCGCCGGATCTTCCGGATTATTGACGGCGGGAAGTTCTTCGTAATGGTCTTCGGGCAAGTTGGTGATCACGACCTTGATCGGTCGAAGGACCGCCATCCGACGAAGGGCAATCCGATTGAGCACATCTCGAATCGCATGTTCCAGAAGGGCGACATCGGTGACTCCCTCATGGCGTGTTACACCGATGGTTTCACAGAATCGACGAATCGCTTCCGGCGGCACCCCACGTCGTCGAAGCCCGGACAGGGTCGGCATTCGGGGATCGTCCCAGCCTTTGACATGCCCTTCCCGAACCAGCTGGAGAAGCCGCCGTTTGCTAAGGACCGTATAGGTCAGGTTCAGTCGGGCAAACTCGTACTGATGGGGTCGCGGCCGGGGTAGATCCAGCTGTTCCAGAATCCAGTCGTATAACGGCCGGTGGACTTCAAACTCCATCGTGCAAAAGCTGTGGGTGATCCCTTCTATGTAGTCACTAAGACAATGAGCAAAGTCGTAGGTGGGATAGATGCACCATCCTTTGCCGGCGTGATGATGTTCGGTATGGCGAATGCGGTAAAGGACCGGGTCCCGCATCCAGACGTTCGGCGAAGCCATGTCGATCTTGGCACGCAACGTCTTTGAACCGTCCGGGAATTCCCCGGCCCGCATCCGCTGGAACAGGTCTAGATTCTCTTCGATCGATCGATTGCGATAGGGACTCTCTTTGCCCGGACGATCCGGAGCACCGCGGTAGGCATCGACCTCTTCCGGACTCAGATCGCACACGTACGCCTTCCCTTTCCGGATCAACTGCAGCGCAAACTCGTAAAGGGCTTCAAAGTAATCCGAAGCAAAAAACGGCTCCACCGCTTCTTCCCCTTTGGAGGCGGGATGGATCAAAAAGTCAACACGGCCGTCTACCTCGCGTCGTTCCGGCTTGGCGCCGATCGGTTTGAGAGTGAATTGCTCCTCCGCCCAACCTTGAATCAGCCATCGGACATCCTCCACAATGGCCCGCACATATTCAGATTCCTCCCGCGTCGGATTGGTATCATCCATCCGCAGGTTGCATCGTCCGCCGAACTCCTTTGCGATGCTGAAGTTAATCCAAATCGCTTTGGCATGCCCGATGTGGAGATAACCGTTCGGTTCGGGTGGGAACCGGGTCACCACATGATCCCACCGTCCGGTCTCCAAGTCCTTTTTGACAAGGTCCCGCAGGAAGTTCGAACCGCTCTCCGGTGTCTTTTCGTGACTCATAAGTTGTTTCGAGGAACCTAACGAGAGAAGGCTTCTGAAATCAAGCCAAGAGCCGACTAGGAAGGCTGTTTTCCTTTAGGTCTTGAGCAGCTCCCGCAGCATCGCCGGACGGACCCGCTCCAGGGAAGGCACCACCCGGTCTGCGTCCTGCAAGGTTTCGGCCGGATGAGTCGTAGCCACCGCTAAGACCGGCATCCCAGCCCGATGAGCCGCCTCGATTCCGACATGGGCGTCTTCCACGACAACGCATCGGTTCGGCGGCAGACCGAGCCGCTCAGCGGCCTTCAGGAAGACTTCCGGGTCGGGTTTCCCGTGGCGGACGTCTTCTGCCGTGACCAAAGCGGAAAAGGAAACCGGCCGGCCCAGGCTCTCCAACACACAGTCGATATTCTCCCTGGGTGTGGATGATCCTACAGCCACGGGAATCCCTTCCTCCTGCAAGGCCTGGACCAGTTCAAATCCACCTGGTAAAACCCGAACCCCTTTCTCCCGCACCAACTCTCGGAACAGCTCCTCTTTTCGATCGGCCAGCCGTTGCAACGTGGCCGGATCATCCTTCCATCCGAGCAGCTCTTGCATGACCCGGTCATTTTTCATTCCGAAGCTTTTGGGGAAAAATCCCTCCGGCATCTCCCGTCCCAGCTCCTGTCCAAGCCGCAGCCAGGACTCCTCGTGGAGTTGCGAGCTATCCACGAGCACCCCATCCCAATCAAAAATCACGCCCCATCGTTCCATGACCTTCTCCTGAGTACGCGGAGTCCTCCCAGGAAGCAAGAGGGATCTCTTCCAAACCTGTCTTACGTCTTCTTTCAGCCCCCATGAAAGCGATCGTCCGAAGCAAACGAAGAAAACCGATTCTGCCACCTATCCCCAACGCGGAATCCTCTTCAGATCACGCTATCATGAGTCGTGCTGGGCCCTCCCCCGATTCAGGCTTTTCCAAGCCACAGGAACGCGTTTATGAATCTGGATAGAAAACGATCAAAACCTTCCCAATTGGCACAGATTCCGCTAGGTGTGGGAAGTGAAAGACAAAGCGGTTTGGGGGAAAAGGGTGTGAGAACAGTTTGTCAAAAAGGTATGGGAACAGGAA
>CAZBKV010000264.1:0-4314 GCA_964492575.1 uncultured Verrucomicrobiota bacterium
TTCCTTCTTGGCGGGCGACCTCACGAATCTCTGCACTGGAGTTGCGATTCAGAATCATCTGGCGAATCCGGGGGCTTACCTCCATCATCTCAAAAATTGCATGCCGACCGTGAAAACCGGTCTGCCGGCACTCCCGACATCCCACGGCCCGGTAAATCGTAACATCGGCTAACTCGGGAACCTGGGTCTGGAGGATTCGTGTCCGCTCTGAGTCATCCGGTGCTTTACAGAGCGGGCATAATACCCGCACCAGACGTTGGGCCAACACCGCCTCCAACGAAGAGGCCACCAGATACGGCTCGACCCCCATGTCCACCAGACGGGTCACGGCGCTGGGGGCATCATTCGTATGCAAGGTGGAGAAGACCAAGTGACCGGTCAACGAAGCCTGAACGGCAATCTCGGCCGTCTCTAGATCCCGAATCTCTCCAATCAGGATGACATCCGGATCGTGCCGCAGAATCGCCCGCAGCCCCTTGGCAAAGGTTAAGCCGGTCTTCTCGGAAACCTGGATCTGGTTCACTCCTTTCAGTTGATATTCCACCGGATCCTCGATCGTAATGATCTTTCGTTCCGCATCGTTGATTTCGTTTAGAGCTGAATAAAGAGTGGTGGTCTTTCCACTACCGGTGGGGCCGGTAACTAAAACAATCCCATAGGGAAGACCAAGGATCCGGCGAAAGATCCGTTCTTCCCGTTCCCCCATATCAAGATCTTCCAATCGCATCAGCCCCGCATCTTGTCGGAGCAGACGCATCACGACAGCCTCCCCGTGAATCATAGGGATGATGGAAATACGGATATCGACCTCACTGTTCTTGACACGGATCTTGATCCGGCCGTCTTGGGGAAGACGTTTCTCGGCGATGTTAAGGTGGCTAAGGATCTTGATCCGAGAGACAATTGCCGGTTGGAATCGTTTGATTTGGGGAGGGACCGGTACGGTTTGGAGGACTCCGTCAATGCGGTATCGGATCCGGAGCTCGTCTTCAAACGGCTCGATATGAATATCGGTTGCCCGGAGACTGATCGCATCGGCCAGAAGCTGGTTGACAAAGCGGATGATCGAGGCGTCTTCGGCCGCTTGATCCAGATCGGTTTCTTTTTCTTCTTGTCCCTCGTCCACCACCCGAAAGGCAAATTCCTCTTCCAGGCTATCCAGTGTGTCGGCTCCCACCCCCAGATGGCGCTTCATTTCTCGGGCTAAGGCCTCGCGTGTGGTTAGGACCGGCCGAAGGGGGGTCTCACAAAACGGCCGTAACGCCGCCAGACCGGGCTCTCCAAACAGCCGGGCTGTGGCCACCTCAATCACCCCATCCCGTTCCCGAAGCGGCAACAATTCTTCCCGAATCAAAACCCGAGCAGGGAACCGATCCAAGACCGCCCGTTCCGGTTCCATTCCCTCTAAGGAAGAAAATTCCAAGCCGTACTCGGCCGCCAGCCATCGAAGGACATCTTCCTCCGAACCGATCTGGACCCGGCCGCTTCGGATCTGGTCTCGAAGCAGTTCTGCATCGATGGGAGAAAGCTGCCGGGCTGCGATCATCTGCTCCAGCAGCTTCTCCCATTCGACGGTTTGAGATGAAACCGTTTCCTTTGACATCGTTATTCTCGGTTCCTCAATCCAAGATTCCCAAAAGCACTAATTGTGCCTCTTGCCGAACCGTTAAGACTTGACGGAGTTTTTCCCTTGCTTGCTTCAAGGCTTTTTCTTGCTCCGCCCGCCACTTCCGGAATGCATCCAATCGCGCCTTAATCTCCTTGGGGGAAGCATTTTTATTCTGCAGGACCCGAACCAAGCCTTGAACCTCCTGCGGAAGCGAAGGTGGTGTCCTCATTTGAGGGGCAGGCCCCCGTCGTTCTCCCATAAACATCCGCATCCGCACCGCCATTAAGGCTCGGTCCACAGTCCGTTGCTTCTCCAGAACATCCTGGAGAAGGGGAGAAATCACCTTCCATTCCTCCTCCGTGGCTCCAAGTCGCTCGCGGAGTCGTTCCATCATTCGTTGGCGGAATTGTTCCATCCGCGGGGCCATGCCAGGGCGCATACGGGGAGCCCGTTGCGCCTGAACCCCCACTCCGCCCAGCATTACTGCTGCCGTCAATACCGCCAACCATCGTTTCCAGCGTCTCATGGTTTTTCCTCCAATCTTTTGTAGATAGGTTGTTTCCTGCTATTTTTGCTCCTTTGGGGGCGGTCCACTCCATCTGTGGACGTCCCGAAACAAGCAGACGAAGGAGAAGAGGGATTGGTTACTAAACTGCCTTGGTTTTTGGGCTGATAAGAAAATAATCAGCAAAGCAATGGGCAAAGAACGACTTTTGAGAATAGACTCTATCCGTAAAGACCCCCTCGATCGAGGGAGAGAGAAGGATTTCTTCTCGTTTCGGAAGCTTTTGGGCCTTATCCTTAACTTTTGGTAATATCTATGCCGACCTGGTACATCTGCCAACAATGCGGTCGTTGTTGTCGCTGGCCCGGTGAGGTCAAACTGACGGATTATGACATTACTCGGCTGGCCCGGTTTCTCGGGATGGATGAATGGACCTTTATCCAGCGCTACACCAAGATCAGTTTCTATCGAACCGCACTGGCCCTGATGGATAAGCCGGATGGATCCTGTGTTTTTCTAGACGAACAAGGCCGTTGTTCGGTGTATCCGGCCCGGCCGAAACAATGTCGGGATTTTCCCCATCGTTGGCGGGTCCCGAACCTGGAACAACAATGTCCGGCCATCCCCATCGAAGTCAGCCAACAGGAATATGAACGCCGGCTCCGGGAAGTGGATGCCGATCCATGGATGGAGACCGAATCCGTTTCCTCTTCCCAGTCCGACTCCACCCCGAGTCCCAAACCAGAACCTTTCTCTCATACTGTCCCATGAACACCACACCTACACCATCCCAAACCCCTTCTACGGTTTCTTCTCCGAAACCTGTCGCAGCGGTCCAACCGCCTCTTTCCCGACCGTCTTCCCCGAAACGTAAACCTTCTCTCCTATGGCAGGTGCTGGACCATGGTGGACCGGGGTACCTCCAGTTCGCCATCACCAACATCTGTAACGCCAAGTGCGAGTTTTGCAGCTTCGCCGCCGGAAAGCTCAAAAAGGAGGAACTCCGAAGGGTCACCCTGGAACAAGCCAAGATGGTCATCGACGTCTGCGAACGCAACCACATCGGCTACCTCCTCTTCGTCGGTGGCGAACCCCTCATCCATCCCGATCTTCCGGAAATGGTCTCCTATGCGGCCGATCGGGGGATTCATCCGATGATCTGCACCAACGGCTCGCTCTGGACCGAAGAGAGCGTCCGGGACCTGATCCGACGGGGTCTCCGCAGTGTCATTACCTCCATCGACTCCCACGACCCTGCCGTCCATGAACGCCATCGTGGCCTGCCAGGGGTCTGCAAGAAGATCCGCCGGATCAATACGATCCTCCGCGAACACGGCGTTCAAACCACCGCCAGCGTCACCATCAGCCGCCTCATCCAAGACTACAACAAGCTCATCGACTTTATCTGCGACCTTGGCTTTGACAGCCTCACGTTTAGTTATCCGCTTACCACCCTCGGTTCCTCCTATCTCAGCTTCAGCTCCTCCGATTTAATTACCTTCACCCCAGAGGAATTAATTCAACACTTTGAGACCATCAAACAACTCCATCGCAAAAGCCCGATTCCCATCGTCAACCCCCGCGCTTCCCTCACTGACATGCAGCGGCACTTGCGGAAGGAACCGGAACGGTTTGGGTGCCTGGGAGGCTATAAGTACTTTTACCTTGACTGGAACCTAGACCTCTACCGCTGCCATTACTGGGAAAAACCGATGTGTAAAATCTGGGAACTGGATGAATCCAAACTGATCCGCGACAACTGCACCCGCTGCATGATTGATTGCTATCGGGATCCGAGCGTACTGCAATTTGTTGCCGTTCGCCTGCACGATGCCTGGCAAGCCCTCCGACGCGGCCGCCTGCTGACCGCTGCCCGTGCCCTGCTGGATCGACGGATCTTGACCTCCCTTCAAGCCAATTGGGAGGCACGCAAGTATACCCGCCGGGTATAGACCTTTTCCTCCCTTTTGTCTTGTCCAGGCCCTGATCTCATTTTTCTTCTGGGCAAATCTAGCCCATCGTCTCAAACTTATTTCTATGGCAGTGAAAGATTTCAAACCGACCCAAAACCATTTAACCCCACGATTCTCCTTGTCCATGCGATGGGGATGGATCGTTCTGTTTGGGCTCTTTGCTGGTCTTTCTATGGCCGGGGTTGGCGGCGATCACTTCGTCAACCGCTTTTTCAATCGCGCCGGTG
>CAZBKV010000265.1:0-4300 GCA_964492575.1 uncultured Verrucomicrobiota bacterium
TCTTCACCCTGAACCACCGCACTTTCCCACGTTAGGGTCCCATAACTCACTGCCACCACATCCGGCGAAGCCTGCAAAAGCGGTCGAGCTACACTCGCCAAGCGAGCCCGATCGACCGGTCCGCTCTGCAGACTGATCGCCGCTGTCCGGGCCAACACAAACATCTGCGCCCAAAACTGCACCACCGACCGAATCCCAGCCTCCGCCGCCATCTGGGCCGATCGCATCGCCATCCGATGCAACGCCCAATGGGTTCCGCCGACCACCGCAGCCGTCAACACCAACCCCCCAACCACCAAGGCAAGGACTTGATTCCACCACCTTCCCCCCCTTTCCTGTAGGAGTTCTCTTCTGCTTTTCCCTTGCTCTTTTGGACTGCCGGAAAATTCTTTTGATACCCAATCCGTCTTGTTCATCCGTAAAATCTTCCTTTTCCAAAACGTTCTGGCCTTTCGTCAAATCCTCAAAAAACCTCTCCTTTTCCCTTCTTCTAAAAAGAGGCCGATCCAGTCCCCCGGATGACATTTGCCGATCCCCTCGCTTTCTCTTGTTTGGAAAACTATCAGGCACCCAACTCCACCGACAAGTGGTGTTTCCCGCCCCTATCACTTTGACCGAAAAATCCGCCTCTTTACAAGAAAACCCCTTGCCAAACTGCGTTTGAATCATATGGTTAGGTGCTTTCGATGAAAGAAGGCATTCATCCAAAGTATCAAGAGGCGATTGTTCGATGCGCGTGCGGGAATACCTTTAAGACCCGCTCGACGAAGAAGGAGATTGTTGTCGGTATCTGCAACATGTGCCACCCGTTCTTTACCGGTCAACAGAAATTTGTCGATACAGCCGGTCGGGTGGATAAATTCCGGCAACGGATGGCCAAGACGGCCGCGATCCAGGCGGCCTTTGCGGAGGCGCAGCAGCAGAAGCGCCGTCGCCGCCGCTAACTTTTCCCGCTCGCGATCGAAACAGAGGGTTTTCTGTCCTTTGAGGAAGGGCAGAAAAGGTGTGGTTTGTGTGTTGAGAGCGTTTTCGTCTTTCTTTGTGATTCCCTTCGTTGCTCTGAGTAGGTAACTAGAATAATTTCTTTTTTGATGGATCTCAAACCGTACATTGAACAGATTCGAGCGAAGGCGCGGGGGTTAGAAGCCCAACTGGCAGATCCGGGAGTTTACAACGATCCGGCCAAGCTCCGATCGTTAACCCAAGAATTTAGCCGGATCAAACGATGTGCCGAGTTAGGAGAACGCTACCTGGAAATCGAACGCCAAATCCAGGATGACCAAGAACTCCTCCAATCAGAAGAAGATCCCCAACTTATCCAAATGGTCCGCCAAGAGATCGAATCTCTCACAAAAGAACGAGAGGCTCTGATCCCTAAAATCCTAGCCGGTCTTCTTCCACCGGAACCTGGAGATGATCGTAACACCATTGTGGAAATTCGTGCTGGGGCCGGTGGAGAGGAATCTGCCCTTTTTGCCGCCGATCTATACCGCATGTTCACCCGGTATGCCGAACGCCGAGGATGGAAGGTCGAAACGATCGATGCCAGCCCCTCGGACCTGGGAGGATTCAAAGAAGTCATCTTTAGCGTCTCCGGCCCAGATGCTTACAAACGCCTCAAATGGGAAAGTGGGGTTCATCGCGTGCAACGGGTCCCGGTGACCGAAGCCCAAGGCCGAATCCACACAAGTACCGCCACGGTCGCCGTTCTTCCGGAAGCTGAAGAAGTCGATGTCGAAATCAAGCCCGAAGACCTGGAGATTATGGTCTGTCGTGCCTCCGGCCCCGGCGGTCAAGGAGTAAATACGACCGATTCGGCCGTCCAAATCGTCCATAAACCTACCGGCATTACCGTCCGCTGTGCGGACGAACGCTCCCAACAAAAAAACAAAGCCAAAGCCCTCCGCGTCCTTCGTTCCCGTCTTCTGAGCATGCGGATCGAGGAGGAAAAAGCCAAGCTCGACGCCCAACGCCGTGCCCAAGTCGGGACCGGAGAACGAAACGAAAAAATCCGAACCTATAACTTTCCCCAAAATCGTGTGACCGACCATCGCATCGACCTGACCCTCTATAATCTTCCCGAAATCCTCGACGGTAACCTGGACCTTATCATCGAACCGCTTATGGAACACGATCTGATGCGCCGACTCGAAGCCTTAAACCTAGGCCAACAAACTCAACCTACCAACTCTTCTCAATCCACCTAACCCCCATCTTCCGCCTGCCACACCTCGATAAAAGGCTTCCCATGAGGTCGCGCTGGAAAGGGATGATCTTCGATCTGGACGGCACGCTCCTTGATAGCATGCCCGTCCACGGAAAGGCATGGATGGAAACCCTGCCTCGCTTCGGCCTTCACATGGATCCCAAGCGGCTTCTGATCCTCGGCGGCACCCCTTCCACCCAAATTGTTAGGATCTTGGCCGAAGAACAAGGGGTCGAAGTCGATCCAGTGACCGTGGCCCGTCAAAAGGCCGAGGCCTACCTTCGTCGACTCTCCTGGGTTCGACCAATCGAACCGGTGCTGCGTATCGTCCGGCGATGGCATCGCCGCATTCCGCTGGCCGTGGCCACCGGAGGCCAATTCGCGGTCGCCGAACGCGTGCTCGAAGCCACCGGCCTTGCCTCCTATTTTCAAGCCGTAGTGACCTCTGACCAAGTCCCCCGTCCCAAACCAGCCCCGGACCTTTATCTGGAAGCGGCTCGTCGTATCGGTGTAGCCCCGTCCGACTGCCTAGGGTTTGAAGACACTCCCACCGGCCTGCAAGGACTCCAAACGGCCGGAATCCAAGCCGTCTACGTCCCTGATTTCCTTGCTCGTTGGAAACGCCTTGGGTATCGCCCTAACCCCGAACAACTCCCTCCTCCCGAAGAAACGATCCCTGCTCTTTCTGCCTGGGCCTAAGTTCGTTCTGATTATTTCCCCAACCTACGGTTGGGAAAAGATCCGGTTCCACGGGATCCGTCGCCACTTCGCATACAACGCAAAGGCCGGCTCGTGCAGACGCAGCACCGCTCGCACAACACTCGAATCATCCGCCAAACCTTGCTCCCCTTTCCAATCGGGAATCAGATCTACCTGCTGCCGGGAATAGATCAAAGCAAAGATCGCCGCTGCCAAAGCACAGTACGGTAACTGCTGATATTGCCCATCATAAACGTCTTCCACTACCTCCGCCAAAAAGAGCAACTGATCAGCTAGATGGGGAAATTTCTTACTATGAATCTGCGTAAATTCCGCCTTCCAGACCGGTAACCGGTGTGCAATTGCCTCCAACACCGCAGGCGTAATCCGCCCGGCACCATGCTGTACAAACTCTACGATCTCGCCCATCTCGGCCCCAAGCTTATCGACTTTCGGCCTCGACACAATCCGAAACCACCCCAGTGGATCCTTTTTCTTTGGCCTTCTTTTTTCTCATCACAGGAAGCGGAAAGGTTAGCCCCATCCTTCTTCCTCAGCCAAAAACAACCTTGACCGTCCTGATCCGAAGCGATATAGCCACAGACATGAACGTAAACGTTTCCAAGTCTCAGCTTTTCTCCCGCCGGCAGTTTTTACAACGAAGCTGTGCCTTCGCCGGCCCTCTGCTTGCGTTCCGCCCTCAACTCCTTTCCGCTGCCCATCGAGGTCCCCACGCCCCTTCCCAACGGATTCGCGTCGGTTTAATCGGGATCGGGAAAATGGGCTCCGGCCATCTCAATAGGATGGCTGGAGATCCTAGCGTCGAAGTCCGAGCTGTCTGCGAGGTGGACGAGACTCGATTGCAACAAGCTCAGGATCGGGTCGTCCAGATTGTCCAATCCCGAACCCAAACCGCTGTTTCCAAGCCGCACGCTTATGTTGATTACCGCGATCTGCTGGCGCGGGATGACATCGACGCCGTCTTAATCGCAACCCCGGACCATTGGCATGCCAAGATCGCCATCGATGCCGCCCGCGCTGGGAAGGATATTTATTTAGAAAAACCGGTTTCCGTCACCGTCGAAGAAGGCCGACGCATTGTAGAAGCCGTTCAACGTCACGGCCGGGTGTTCCAAACCGGCACTCAATATCGCTCAATTCCGGCCATTCGAAAGGTCTGCGAATTTGTCCGATCCGGTGGGCTGGGGAAGATTCACGCTGTTTTTACTCAACTGTTTCCCTTATCCAACTGGTTGGGCCAATCCCGATACCGAGCCGCCGGATCGATCCTGGATCCGGCGAAGTTCCGTAACGTCTATACCCCGGTCGATTTTGCATTGCCGGAGGAACCGATTCCGAAAGGACTGCATTGGGACCTGTGGGTCGGTCCGGCGC
>CAZBKV010000266.1:0-2179 GCA_964492575.1 uncultured Verrucomicrobiota bacterium
TCAGGGCTATTCGGAGGAGTGTAACGGGCGGGGCCGAGGTCGGGGAATCCCGTCGGCTGGAATCGGTCGCCTTGCAAGGGTTTCAGGTCGACTTCCATGAGGAGTCGTGGTGCTTGGTCTAGGATGTCGTATTGGATCGTCATAGTTCGTTCCTCCTTTCTATGTCAGGGTTAAGGTTTCGGGTTCTTGTTCTGGTTCTTCGTCTTGACGTGTGACCAGTTGGATGAGCTGGTTTACGGCAAAGTCGCTGATAGGAAAAAGGAGCGCGGCGGCAAGGCGTTGGGAATCGATTCCATGGATTTCGCACCATTCCGATTCACGGGTTAGGTTGTGGGTGTGAGGTGCGGGCAAGGGTTGAAGGCCGCTGGCACGGAGGCGTTGGTAAGCGAGCCGACAGGCTTCGCCAACGTGGTCGGCGCGGAGGAGGGAAAGGATTCGTGGTTCAGGACGAATCGAGATTCCTTCTTCGTCCGATCGAGCCAAGCGCCAACGCCACCTCTCTCGTTCTGCATCCCATTCTCGGACAAGGGGACGTGGGAGGAAGAGGAGTTTTAGTAAGGCATAGGCGCGGGGTAGGGGAAACGAAGTCGGGAAGGAAGGTCGAGGAAGTTCGTCAGGAAGAGGCTTCCAGTGATCGACGAGGAGCAGGCTCCAGAGTAGGGCCTCTAGGGTCTCTTCTTGAATTTGTCCATGAAGGAACAGAGCTACGGCTTCGAGCGGTACGGAGTAGCGGGAGGTAAAAGGAAAAGCGGTCCTTCCTTGTCGGTTGGATTCGAGGAGGATGCGTTCCAGGACTGCTATGAAGTTGGCTGGGAGAGAGGCATATCGCCAGACCTGTTGCGGGGTAGGGTCTATCCAGAAACACCATGGGGCTTTTGTGCGGACAGGTTCCAGGAAGGTTCGGATGGAGATGGAGGGCTGAAGGTGTACGAAACTTGCGGCAAGGGCCAGGGCAATGCGGTATTCCGGAGAGGCGTCGTCGGTGATCAAGATCCATTGCGGAGAGAGGAATCCCAGAGGGTGACAAGTCGGTTTGTTGCCGGAGAGGGCTTTTTGAGCAAGCTGGGCTTCGCATTGGCCGAGGGCGAGGAAGAGGTTCTGGAAGTCCTGTCTACGGCCGTAACGGCAGTAGCCGAAGAGAGCGGATTCTACTTTATGGAGAGCGGTTCGTAAGGCGAGGGCTCCTTCTTTTGCCGAGGCATAGCGACGGAAGTCATTCAGCCAAGATTCGATTTCCCGGAGGAGTTCTGTATGAGGGCGAGGAGATTGGGGAACCGGGAAGTCGGGTAAGGGCGTGGCCAAATAGGCTTTTCCGCTTCGTTTGAGGAAGGCGTAACGGCTAAAGGATTGAATTCCGCGGTCAACCCCAAGCTGAGCCACCGCACGGGCAAAATCAAGTGTGTCTGTGGCGGGGCGGGTTCCCAACTCGGATCGTCCTTCGGCAAAGAGATGTTGGATTTCTTTGTAAGAGGCGGGACGTTCCCAGATAGGAAGCCAGAGTTCTCCTCGTGAATCGATCGATTCGTTTTCTGCCGAGGCGGATTCTCCGAGGGGACGCGTTCGCACGGTAAAGGGGAAGGCGGCTTTGTCGGTGGCTTTGAGGTTGAGACGTCGAACCAGAGCCCCAGCCAGAAGGAGAGTGCCTTCCATCATCAGAATAAAGTCCCATGGGTTATCCAGGGAAGGGCCTTCCATCCCTTGGGTGGCGTTGGGACCGCCGACGCGGCCGGGCGCGAATTGGCCTACAGCAGCGGTACGAAGATCTGGAATCGGTGAGCCGAAGAGGGCGTTTTTAAGAAAGGTCACGTTTGTTGGAGATGGCCTGGATTTGAATAGCCCAAGCTCTACAAGCCGTTGCATGAAATTCTGGCTAAAATCCAAACGGCCATCGTTTCCGCCTGTGCCTAAAAGAGGTGCATAAGCCTGGTTGTCCGCCTGTAAAACCATTGCAGCATCCATCCATTGCACAAAAAGATCGGGCATTTCTCGACGGAGACGTCGAAGGAGGCGTTCTTTGACCTCGTTGGAAGGTTTATCTTGGACGCCTTCTTCCTTCAGGATTTGCTGAATTTTTTGGATCGCCTTTTTGTAAGGTTCTGCCCGTGCTGAGGTGCTTTTTGAGATAGCCCGAATCGCCTCTTTATTATCCTTGGGATAAAATCCGGAGCCTCCGGACCAG
>CAZBKV010000266.1:2189-4295 GCA_964492575.1 uncultured Verrucomicrobiota bacterium
GAGTGGGAACGTATTGGTTTTGGAAGAAGTCGAGAAGGGCCTCGGGGGAAAGAGAGGTTTGGAGAAAGAAGGAAGAGTGGGCCCACCATCCCCTGGCTTCGGGGTCGGCTTGTTCGGAGACGAGGCGGAGGATGCCGAGAGCTTTGAGGTAGCTCATCAGGGGTTGGGGTGTGCAACCGGTCAGTTGGAGTGTGTAGCGTTGGGGTGTCATGGTCTCCTCCTTATGAAGTTGAGGTTTGGGGTTGGGCACGGCGACTAGCACGGGCATCGGCGGCGCGAAGGAGGGCTTCCAGATAAGCGAGTCGGAAGGGACCGAGGTGGTCGTCGCGTAGTTTCAGCATTCGTTCGATCCAGCTCGGTTGGCCGTCTGGCGAACGGCCCAGTTGCATGCAGTCTAGGGAAATGGTTTGGGCGGGTGCGGTTTGGCCGTTCCCCAGATCGGTCTCCGGTAGGGTGTCCTGGTCGTAGATTCCACGGGCAAAGAGTCGGGACGGATCGTCCGAGGGGGGTGTCTCGCCGGGTAAGGATCGAATAGAAAGTCGGACCTTTCCGTGATGGGCAGCGACTAAGTAGGCGGCGAGGTCATAGAGCCAGGCGGGTATGTTGGGTGCCGGCGGGGTTTGCAGCAGAGCCAAGGCCGAAGCGAGTTCGTGGCGGAAATGGGGACGGTCGTAGTGGATGCGGAAGGAATTGGAGTTGAGATGTTTTGGGTTAGGGACTTTGGCCAGCGGGCCTTTGGCTGCGGCGCGTTGGCAGGTGTCGGGGAGAGTGGGAAGTTGGTCGAGGAGTCTGCGGATGGCGTTTTGGAAGACGGGATGGGCCTTGCCTCGGTCATGCCAGCGGGCGGCGATCTCTAAGGCTTGCTGGAATTCGGAAGGAAGCGAAAGGGAGGAAAGGATTTCTTGCAAAACCTGGACGGTTTGGTCGGCATGTTCAGCGATGGTTTGGCAGGTGCCGGTGAGGACGGTGGGGTCGGTGTCATAGGCTTCTTCTTCGATTCCTTCCTCTTCGGTTTCGCTTGGAGGCGTAGTCTGTACTGGGACTTCGCTCTTGGGATCCCAACCGGTTTCCTGGGTGTAACCGCCGACTTTGCTGTGGATGAGGTAGGTTTGGCCGGGATAGATGTCGTCCGGGCGGACGCGAATCCAAGCTCTTTCCAGATAATCCCAGCGCCAGACTTGATTAGGATGTTCCTTCACAAACCCACGGAAACCATTGTCACCAAAAGCTGGGACAGAGCAAAGTTCTTCCCTTCGGGGTGCGGCGCCATCGGGTCGGTTTGGATCGGGTGTGGTTTCCCCTTCCGGGAGTTGTCGCCAGAAGACCTGGACGTCGTGGTCCTGACCGCTGCGGATGAAGCGGGAGATGTCGATGTCGTTTCCGGCGAGGTCGGGGGTGGTGTCAAATAGGTCGATGAAATCACGGCGGCGAAGGACGTGGTCTGGAGTGAAGGAAAGCGAGAGACCAAGGGCATCGAGGCTCCAGGGATCGGCTTCTGTGCATTGGAGGAGGGTTTGTTGGGATTGGAGGAGATCGTTGAGGCCGTAAGGTGGAGCATATTTTTCGCGTTGTTTTGCTTGTTGAGGGAGGTCGATCCAGAAGATACGGCCGCCGTCTTCGGACTCGTTGTATTCTCCGCGGCGGTTACAACGGCCGAAGCGTTGGACCAGCGAGGCCCAGGGGGCCAGTTCGGTAAACAAGGTTTTGGCTGAGACGTCGATCCCTGCTTCTACGACCTGGGTTGTGATGGCAATGGTACCGCCGTCGGCTGGAGGGGTAAGAAGTTGCTTGATTTTCGCAGCCCGGTCTTCGGGGCGGAATCGGGAATGAATCAGGACGAGCTGAGGGGAGGCGTCATTAGGATTCTTTTTCTTTGCCTTTTGGAGTTGGGATTTGAGTTGTTCATAGACGTTTTGGGCGCGTGCGACGGTGTTGAAGATGGCGAGGGTAAGGGAAGCAGGGCGATGTTCCTGGAGGATGGTTTCGGCGATCTTTTTGTCTTCTCCCATGACGGCGGGGGCGCGCTGGATGGGTTTTAGGGCAGAGTAGCGTTGAGCGATTTGCGGATGCTTGAGGTCGGCGTCCTGGAGCTGGAGCGGTTCCCCG
>CAZBKV010000267.1:0-4288 GCA_964492575.1 uncultured Verrucomicrobiota bacterium
CTTTCGGTCCCGCGGCAATCCGGCGAAGCGGATATTGACCTGTACGTCACCCGTGGTGACCCCGGTCTGTTGACGCTGGATCCGGTCTCTCTGGAGACCGCCTATAAATCCATCAGCCGGGGTGGCACGGAAATGGTGGCATTTACTAACGCCGAAATTGGGGAGGTGTTTTATGTCGGAGTAAAAGCAGAAGATCAGATGGCTTCGGAGTTCAGCCTGGTGGGGCTTTCTAGTGTAGAACCCTTCGGCTACATCAACGAAGAAGGCAATTTAGTGCTGCAAGGGTTTGGTGTTCCTGCCGCGATTCCGGATGGTAGCCCAATGAAACCGGGGGCCGCAGAGGTCTTTGCGGTAGGGATTTATCCAGTGGATGTCGGGCGAGTCACGGTCCGTGCGCGAGTATTCCACGAATCCATGGGAGATCTCTATGGGGAACTTTATCATTCGGGTCAGTTTGCCGCTCTGTTTAATCATCCCAGCGCCAATCTTTATACCAACGGAATCTTAGACGAGGTGTATGATGATAGTTTGAGTGGAGAATCTCCCCTGGCACGCCCAACCGACGGTCCTGGTTCTCTGCTGGACTTTATGGGATACAAAGCCACCGGACCATGGATCTTTACTGTCATTGATAATGCCCTAGAACATACAGGGAGGATTGAAAGCCTTACGATCGAAATCCGACCGAATCCGAACCTCCTTCTCGGTTTCTATGGATCGGTGCTTCCGAATCAATTCGACACCTTCTATCTCGACGTGCCGCCGGACGCAACCAAGATGCGAATTATCCTTAGTTCTCTGACCGGTCCGCTGAACGTCTACGTCCGGCACGGGCAACCTCCTACCTTTACGGATTACGACAAAGCGGCTTTCTTGGTCCCAGTAGGAGGAGAATTGGTTCTCTCTCTAAGTGATAGTCCTCCGCTTCAGCCCGGCCGTTATTACATCTCCTTGTTCAACCCAGGTGGAGTCCCGGTGCGATATCATATTCGAGTAGAATTTGAGCGGAATCTCAACAAGGTCTTAGCGGCCGATTACACCGATTCACCGCAAAAGGAAATCTTCGATGATGCCCGTCTTCGGCTGACCAACCAGGTGGATAGCGGTCTACTGGTGAGCGAAGTTCAGGTCGGCTTACGGGTGGATCATCCCCGAATTTCGGACCTAGCGTTCCATCTGATCAGTCCCTATGGTACCCGAGTTTTGTTGGTGGAAAATCGAGGCGGAACCAATGCGACCCGGTTGGGTCAGCAGACCGTTACGACAAACTTCTACCATGTAGCGGTCACCTACGATCGTTCCTCCGGAGAGGCCGGCTTGTATCTAAACGGTCAGCTTCTCACCATGGAGGCCATCGGTTCGCTGGATCTGGATACCCGAGGGAATCTCTATATAGGCCATCAACCTCTTACCAATCGCTATTCCGGCCAGTTCTACGGCGGGATCGACGAGATGGCCCTGTTTGGTCGGGCCCTCTTACCGTCAGAGATTCGCGGACTTTATAAATTTGGTCCACAAGCCATTCCGTTGGATTCCCTAATTAGCCGTTGGCCTCTGGACGGTTCCGGTGTGGATACACAAGGGACCAACGATGCCACCATTACCGGTGGCCTATATGAGCCCGGTCAATTTGATCAAGGCCTCTGGCTTTCTAAGGAAGGAGACGGATTGGTCATCACCAACGTGGCTGGATTGGATGTAGGGAAAGGGAATGGTTGGACATGGGAAGCCTGGATCAGTCCGGAAGATCTGACGACCAATATCGTGTTGGCCGTGTGGTCTAATGGAACGAATCATCTGGGAGTGGAAATCGGGCTGATGCCGAATCCGACGAACGATGCCCCACCCCTGCTCTATGCCAACTTGCGGGATCGAGCCGGCGCCGATCATCTGATTCAAATTCCGAGCCCGGGAATTCAATCGGAAGGAAATATCATCACAAACATCGCCTATCTTACTCTTACAGATGATACCAATCTTGCCCTGGTTCCGATTAAGTTCGCGGATTTAGCGATTACCAACGAAATCTCGACGACTAACCTCTTACTCGGCGGATTTGAATCGGTTTCGGCGAATCCGGTGACCATCCTCTCGCCCGGTCAGTATATCGAGGGCTGGCTGGTCGAAACCAACCCGGTCAAAGTCTTTCATGATCCTACCTTGGCTCATACAGGGACCAATCTACTGGTCCTTGCAAACGGAGCCCTTACCACCAATTTGACCACCGTGCCCGGTGTTACGTACGAACTTCATGTCGTTCATCGGGCTGTACCGACCTTTGGTGGTATGGTGGCCTGGTGGCCAGGGGCTCTGGATCCGAACACAGGGCAACCGCTGGAACGAGTCCATGGACTGGAAGCCACCCAGCACAATGTCACCATCGGCTCTGGGCTGGTCGAAGAAGCCTTTGAATTTTCCGGTCCGGGAAGCTACATCGAGGTTCCCGACAGCCCATTCCTGGATCTCACAAACGAATTTACCGTCGAATTCTGGTTCCGATTGGATCCGGGAACGCAGAACGCCGGCTTGTTGGCAAAACGGGAAATGCAAGATCCTTACCGTGCCAATTACGGCGTGAGTGTCGTCAACGGCCATCTCCTCTTCTGGTTGAATGATCCGAATAAAGAGGCTCCGGAAACGGATCAGCCGGGTTCTGGGTATGAAGTGGTGAATGTCGGACCGGCGCCGGCCGATGGAACCTTCCATCATTTTGCCGTCACCGTCCGACAAGCAGAGACCAACCAGGTGGAGGTCTTCGCCTTCTTAGACGGGACGCAACAGGTCAGCCGTGTCTTGAGCTGCTCCTTGGCCGATGTTGCTACTGATACCCCGCTGATTCTGGGTGCGACAATGGAGAACGGAGCCGATGGTTTCCAAGGAGCGCTGGATGAAATCACCTTCTACAATCGTGCGCTCGGCCCGGAGGAAATTCAACAGATCTACCAACTCAATGCGGTCGGCAAAGGCCTGCCCCAGGTTACGCCGGAGACCGCCGTCGTAGCCCCGGAAGTGAGCGCAGAACTTCACTTCGTCAGCGGTCCTCAATGGCAGACCAATACCCTTCGGTTTGTCGCCCTGACGAATGAGGTCGCGGTGCAGATCTATGCCGTCCGCTCCGGGGCAATGCTCGATTCCATCGAATTGCAACAGACACCTACTACTTACTTCTTGCCCGAAGAACCCCTTACGCCCTTTATCGGACAACGAGCCGCCGGAGATTGGATCTTAGAGGTTACGGACCGTCGGGTAGGACCTACCAATGATGTCCAGCTCACGCCAAATATGATTAGCTGGAAACTCAGTCTGAAGTTTGCCCCGCCTACTATTCCTGCAGTGGGTCTCACAAACGGGGTGCCTTACACCAATACCATCAATCAAGGGGAAGCCCGCTACTTCTATGTCGACGTTCCTCGCAGCGCAACCCGCGCTACCAATACCTTAACCGCCGATTTACCGCTGGATCTCTGGTTCAATCAAGATGGGCTCCCGCAATTCTCCATCACGAACAACGACATCCTGCTGCTGCGCGGAACCACCAATGGCACAGTCGTCATCGCTACAAACGGTACCACCTGGCTTTCTCTGACCAATACCGTGCTCAGCAATGCTCCTCTCCCCGAGCTCAAACCCGGACAGCGCTACTACCTGGCTATTACCAATGCCGGGCCTCCAACCCAATTTGTGCTGCGGGTCGACTTCGACGCTCTGGATACCAATGTCTTCGGACTGACCGATCTTCCGGCCGGGACCACCATCACAACCAACATCGCCCCCGGCAACCTCATGCAATTCTACCGCTGCCGGGTTTCCCAAAACGCGGTGGCTGCAACCTTCGAAGTCGTTCCACAAGATGGAAACGTCAACCTCTACGTCCGCCGCGCCGAACCGGTTCCCGATCCCTTACCTCGTCCGCAGGTCTATGACTACGCGAGCGAAAATCCAGGGACCCAGCCCGAGGTCATCCTCGTCACCACCAATTCTTCTCCAGTTCCTCTCACTCCGGGTGACTGGTATCTAGGCATCCTGAACCTCGAAACCAATACCGTCCACTATTCCATCCGCTTTACCGAACAACTGGTCTCGCCGGTAAGCATCGTCGATTTGAACTTCGATCAGCCGACCAACCAGACCGCCAATCCTGCACCACCCTTCCTGAAATTCTTCCATCTCCTGGTAACCAACGATCTGCCGGCCTTCGAGATCCAGGTCCGGAACGTAGATCAACCGGTCACCCTCTATGCCCGAAAAGATGCCTTGCCTAACAACGTCACTTTTGACCGACTAGATC
>CAZBKV010000268.1:0-4284 GCA_964492575.1 uncultured Verrucomicrobiota bacterium
AGAGATAGGAAAAGATCGGAATCATGGACATAGGATTCATAGAGGCTTTCTTCTACTATTCGCCATACTGGATCATTGTCTTACCGGGAATTCTGTTGGGCTTCTACGCTCAACAGAAACTGATGAGTACGTACCGCCGATATGCCCAGGTTCCGAATCTGCGAGGTTTAACAGGTGCAGAAGTGGCTCGACGAATCCTGGATGCAGCCGGATTATTCGATGTGGCGGTAGAGATGATCCCGGGAGCTTTGACAGATCATTATGACCCTTTGAAAAAGGTCCTGCGACTTTCAGAAGCGAATTATCGATCTCCTTCCCTAGCCGCCATCGGAGTGGCAGCCCATGAAGCCGGGCACGCCCTTCAACACAAGGCCGGATATGCCCTGCTCCAACTCCGTATGGCGATCGTCCCGGTCACCCAATTTGCCACCCAAATGGCTGCTATCTTGGCCGGAATCGGATTTATGCTCCTGTTCTTTGGGGTTCTCTCCCCGGTCCTCTTCGCCAAGCTCCTGCCTGTAATCATTATCGGCTACGGAGCCGCGACCTTCTTCCAACTGGTCACCCTCCCGGTCGAATACGACGCCAGCCGACGGGCAGCCATCCAATTGCGAAGCCTGGGAATCATCGACGACACGGAGCTTCCGGCCATTAAACAAGTCCTCAACGCCGCCGCACTCACCTATGTGGCTGCCCTGGTGACTGCGGTCTTAGAACTGCTCCAGTGGATTCTTATCTTTCGAGGATTTTCCGACGACTCCTAGTCCTATATATTTCTCCTCCAATGGTTCAACACAAAAACCCATGGCCCGATCCGACTGGATCGGGCCAATTTTTTTCCGATAGAATCCAGCCGGAAAGAAACGTGGAAACACGACACACCAACCGATCTAGCAAACGCCCTCGCTTTCCAGGAAAGCCGGGGTTCATCCTCTTCCTCGGGGTGTTTCTTTTGTTCCCGCAATTTTGTCTTGACGCCTCCCAAACCGTCGTAGTCATCAGCCCTCATAACGCCGCGATTCGATATGAGTTCGGCCGGGCCTTTGCAGGATGGTACCAACAGCGGTATGGACAAAAGGTCACGGTAGAATGGCGCACCGTAGGCGGAAGCTCCGATTCCCTCAAGTTTGTCCTTTCGGAATTTGCTTCCCGACCGGAAGGGATTGGGGTGGATGTCTTTTTCGGCGGTGGTCCGGAACCCTATCTCCGATTCAGTGAAGCCGGTCTACTACAACCCTATCGACTTCCAGATTCGATCCTCCAGGGTATTCCACCCACCGTACACGGAGTTCGACTCTATGATCCACAATACCGGTGGTACGGCGCCGCCCTGGCCTGTTTTGGCATTGTCCAGAATCGGAAGGTCCTCCGATGGATCGGTTTGCCGGCGGTTCATCGGTGGACCGATCTGGCCGATCCCCGCCTTTACGGCTGGGTCGCCGCCGGCGATCCTCGACGCAGCGGCACTATGAGCAACATGTACGAAGCCTATCTCCAGGCCTTGGGCTGGGAGACCGGATGGCGGGTATTGGCCTCTCTGGCCGGAAATGCGGACCGGTTCGATCGGATGTCTTCCACCACCGCACGTCGCGTCACCGAGGGGGAAGCCGCCTACGGATTGGCCATTGACTTTTACGGCCTGACCCAAGTCGCCGCGGTCGGTCGAACGAACGTCGAGTTCGTTCTCCCTACCGACTTCATCGCGATGAGTATCGATGGAATCGGCATTCTGCGGGGAGCCCCCCATCGTCGGGTCGCTCAACGGTTTCTGGAATTTGTGTTAGGACCCTGGGGGCAAAAACTCTGGATCCTTCCCAAAGGCTATCCCGACGGCCCCAAACTTTACAACATCCCGCGCATGCCGGTCCGTCCCGCCTTATACCGGCAATATCGGGATGTTGGTCATCTGAGCTATTCCCCCTTTGAGATCCATAGTTCCTTCCATTACAACCCGGAGCTAGGCCAGCTTCGACGCGGAGTGGTCAGTGATCTGTTTGGAGCCTTATTCGTCGATCTGCATCCAGAATGCAAAAAAGCCTGGCAACTCGTCCGAAAGGCTCCAGCCAACTCTCCGCTCTGGCAGCTATGGGGACAAGTCCCGATCTCCGAATCCCAGGCCCTGGCTTGGGCCAAAAAGAAATGGCGGGATCCCACCTTCCGAAACCGCAAACGCATGGAATGGCAACGGTGGGCCCTCCGTCACTACCAACAAATCCTCCAAACCGCCGCCTCTTTGTCTTTATCCACCTCATCCAAGCACATGCCATGAACGTCCGACTCATCCAAATCGAAAAAACCTTCCGCAGCCGCCCGGTCCTGCGCGGGATCACCCTGGAGATTGCCTCACGGGAGTTGTTTTTCCTGGTAGGACCTTCCGGTTGTGGCAAGACCACCCTGCTCCGGCTCATTGCCGGACTCTGGGAACCGGACCGAGGAGAAATCTGGTTCGGCGATCGAAAGATGAACGGCATTCCACCCCACCGCCGAGGCACCGCCATGGTCTTTCAAAACTATGCCCTCTGGCCTCATATGACCGTAGAAGAAAACGTGGCGTACGGTCTGGAAACCCAACGAATCCCCCGCTCGGAACGCCGACAACGAGTGCAGGAAGCCTTAGCGATGGTCCGCTTACAAGGCCTTGAGGACCGCTATCCCCATCAACTCTCCGGCGGACAACAACAACGGGTCGCCCTCGCCCGAGCCTTGGTCACCCGACCGCAGGTCCTCCTGTTGGACGAACCGCTCTCCAACCTCGACGCCGGTTTGCGCCTGGCCATGCGAGAGGAGATCCGTCGTATCCACGAACAAGCTCAGGTCACCACCATCTACGTCACGCATGATCAAGAAGAAGCCTTGGCGATGGCCGACCGCATCGCGGTCCTCCAGGATGGACAAATCCTACAGGTCGGCGACCCCCGTACTCTGTATCGACACCCAGCAAATCGATTTGTAGCCGATTTTTTAGGCCGCTGTAACTGGTTGGAAGCCACGGTCTTGAAAATAGACGAGCAGACGGTCCTGGTCCAAAGCCCGGCCGGTCCGCTTCGGGCTCACAGCCAAGTCCCGGTTGCTCCAGGTCAACCGGTCTGGCTCGGATTTCGCCCCGAAAGCGTCTCCTTATACCCTCCTAACAGCTCGGACTCTGTTCCCAATCCTATCCAAGGCACCATTGAACACATCTTTTTCCAAGGCCCAACCGAACGCTACCTGATCCGACTTCCTTCCCAGCACCGCATTGAGATCCTCTGCTGGCGTCCTCAAACCCCATACGCCCTCGGTCAACGTGTCCGCATTTCCATCCCTCCTACCGATCTTTGGATTTTTCCCAAGGAAACAGCCGTCTCCTAGCGGTAGTTTTAAGGAAAACAAAGCCTCCTTCCGCCTCGGCTCGCTGGTGTAGTTCCTGTGCGTCAGAATGCGGCTAAAATCAATCTTCCCAAGACCGAATTAGTGCTTTTCTCTTTATTCATTTTTTTCGAAGCCGATAAAAAGCACATTTTGACTGAATAGGAAGAACGACTTGATAAAATTCGGCATTTAAGATGGGTTCTGTTTTGACCTCCGTCCAATTTCCTCCAGAAAGATCGTGGGTAACTTCCAAAATGTATCCTTCTTTCTCCTTCGGCCACATTAAAATAACATTGTGATGAGTGGAATCCAGAGCAATCCGTAATGTGGAAGAGAGACTTTTATATGGTGGAGGTTCTGGAACCAGGGCTGTCCCTACTGCATATCCTGCGGCCACAAAATAAGCATTTGTTAACCACGAAGGAACCATGGTTTCCCGGGCCCTATCTTCACCCCAGGCAACCGCCTCTCCATTCGCTTTTAAGGCTATGCTCCAGCTCCCTTCTGCGGCCACTTGAACAACGTTGGATAAACCTTCTGGAACGGCCAGAATGGAAGGGGTATTGTAACTAGTCCATACCCTCACGGTTCCATCCTCCTTTGCAGCCACGATATGATGGAGCCCGCAGGCTATATCTATAATATTCGTAAAATCATTCGGTGGATTTCCTGCCCCATCGATCACAGCTCTTCCGTCTTGTGTCAAAGCCCCTCGAATGTCAAATCCAGAGGCAATTTTAACAACATTAGTCATTCCTGGAACAGGTTTGAGAGTATCAGGGTAATTTCCCCATACAGTACCCTTTTGATCTAGGTAAAGGCATAGACCCCCACAGGCGACATCTATGTAATTCACGAATTGATTTGTATTCTCAATCCCTAGCGCGGTTCCATCCGGAAACACTGCTCCTATCATGCAGTGTTTCCGGATGGAAC
>CAZBKV010000269.1:0-4270 GCA_964492575.1 uncultured Verrucomicrobiota bacterium
TCGGCGCGTTGGGGACAACGCGCCCTACCTTTCAAATTCCCTTTCGAATGGCTGGGGGCAGGGTAGGGCGGCCAGTCCCTAGGCCGCCGCATGAAATTTCATTTTCCCTTTTCCCGGCGCGCTGAGGACAGCGCGCCCTACCGCAACATGGCTTTTGGGGGCCAAGGAAGGGTAGGGCGGCTTGTCCTCAAGCCGCCGCATAAAATTTCATTTCCCCTTTTCCCCGGCGCGCTGAGGACAGCGCGCCCTACCGCAAATGAGGGCCATGGCGCGTTGGGGACAGCGCGCCCTACCTTTCCATTCCCTTTCGAATGCCCAGGGCTAGGAAGAGTGGCTTGTCCTCAAGCCGCCGCAAGGAAATTTCGTGTTTCATTTTTCCGGCGCGTTGGGGATAACGCGCACTACCCTTCCGAAAATCCTTCTTTCCGAAATTTTTATTCGAAGATGGTTGTTTGACCGATGCCTTTCCTAAAGGTTCCTACCCTTGGCTTTTCTTTCTCCTTTCATATTACTCGCAAGGATTCGATCCAACGCTGGATCTCATCTTGTAGCCGCCTTGCCTCAGCCTTGTCTTGCCGAAGCGAGGTCTCTGCCCGATCTAATAGGTCGTAAAACTCATTCCATCCGGTTCGTTCCCGATGCCACGGTTTCCAAAACCAATCCTCTCCGGTCGATTCCTGTTCCAAGAGGCCGGCCAGTCGTTGCTCGACCAGCTCCAGGATTTGATCGGCCTCTTGCTGGGCTTGTGCTCCACCCCGAATCCATCGTTCTGCGCAGGCCAGACCGAATCGCAGGGCACAAATCGTCCATGGAATCCTGGAAGCAAACGCACCGGTAAACGGATCGATCTGTTCCTTCACTCGCTGGAGTCCCCCCGGCAGACCCCGTGCATAGGCCGAAAAATAGAGGGTGCGTAACAAATCTCCGACAAACCGACCTGCTTTGGCAGCATAGATGGCCTCCTGGGCAAAGGCCTCCTTGTCATGGCGCATGATCAAGCCGCTGGAATGGACATAACGCAATCGGGGCTCCCCTTCGAATAAGACCGAAAGCAGATAGGCTTGATCCTCGGCGCGACCGATCCAGCTCGGTGTGAAGGGGCGGTACTTACGTAGGGCCTCGATCAAGATGCCGTTGGTCCCGCCGGTCACGTGGATTCGTTGGAGGCATACGGTTCGGCCGTCCCAGCGTCCTTCTCCATATCGCGTCATCATTTCCGCCAAGGTCGAAACCGCCATGGGCAGGCGCGGGAAAAAGACCGTAGCTTCCCCGTCCGGAATCGAATCCGGCATAGGAACATCCGGGGTGAACAATCCCCGGTGGATGTCCTTTTCATTGACCAAAGCCCCGGCCAGCAGGCCGAAATAGACCGGTTCCCCCCAAGCATCCACACCGGTCGCTCCCCACAGCGGCGACCGGAAATGTGTGAAAGCCGTTCCCCCACCCTGCTCCACCAGCTCCTTTTGGGGAAAGACCTGATCCAGATCGATCTTGAACGTCGCCCGCAACCCCGGATCCATAAAGACCTGCCATACCGCCGCAATGGCTTTCAAAAACGAGTAGTGTCGACCATATTCACCATCTACACCAAACACCGGGGCAATCCATTCCCTCCATTCGGTGGCTTGTTTTGAATCCAGGCTGGTCAACAACGTCAGGAGCCGGGCTGTGTCCGACTCCGTAAAGGCATAGACCCGAAGGTTGGGATAAGGTCCGGTCTCTTCCAACACCCGCCGCAAATAAGGTCCGGCGACCGTATGCAATCCACGATGGGTCACAGAGATGGACAAGACTACCGTGGCTTGGGCCTCAGGATCCGCAAGGCCGACTTCTTTCTCATATTGAACCGCTGCATCCAAAGCCCGAAGACCGTACACCACCTCATTCGCTTCGTGCCGAATCCCCATCGGAATCGGATGGTCATACCAAAACTGTTGGGGCTCTGTAGCCGCCTGGTCCACACCACCCCGCAAATCCCTCGGAACCCGTTCCAACTGCTCCTTGGTAAAAGGTAAGGTCAACAGGACATTCCCGGTGAATAATAACTCCCGAATCGGATCCTGTAACGGCCGAGGATTCAAAGCCGTGATCCGAACCGTCCGCCGTGCGCGAAGCTCTTCGACCACCGTTTCCGTTGGCCGGTCACACCACACCCCCTCCGGAAAGAAGACTCCCCATACAAGCCTTCGCCGTGCCTCTCGATCCCTTTGCTTCTCCCACTCTTGCACCAATCGAGCCCACGCCTGGGCAAACGTCGCATCTCGTCTTGCCTGGGCCAGTTCCCTTTCCACTTGTTGAGCCAAGCGGGAAAGAAATTGGGCCGTGGAAGCCAATCTCTCATTCCCCTCCGCGACTTGCCTTAGCCATTCCACCGCCTCCGCCCGCGCTGAAGTCCATAAACTCAGAAACGCTCCTACGCAGGCCGCTCGCTCCGGGCGGCTTCTCCGCTGCTTCCACCACGAAAGGACATCCAACCCGCTGCAGGGGGTTCCCTGCAGCGCCGTCCACAAACCATCCCCTACCCGCTGAAACTCTTCCACACCTTCTAAGGCCACCGAATCCAACGGCTGTCTCATCCCTCCCATTCCTTTCTTATTTTTCCGTTTCTCTTTTAGGACGGGGGTTCTGACTGGGATTCATCAACCTGACTGGGAGAAAAACCGTTCCAACGCTCGATCGATCCGACGCAACACCTCTTCCTTTCCCAGGACAACCATCAGATCATACAGACTCGGGCCGACCCGCCGGCCTGTCAGTGCCAGTCGCAACGGATGGACCAGTTTCCGAATCTTAACCCCCAATCGTCCGGCCAAATCTTTTAACCGGGTTTCCAAATGCAAGGCCTGCCAATCGTCCAACGTCGCATACGTCTCCCGAATCTGCTCCAACAACGGACGTGTCTCCGGAGTAAACAGCTCTTCCACGGCCTGCGGATCGTAGTCCAGTTCTTTTTTAAAATAAAAGCCGGCATATTCCGGAAGCTCGCTAAATTTTTTAATTTTATTCCGGCACGTCCGCATTACCCCGCGAATGTATTCCGGTGGATATCCTGTCGTATCCAGTCCGGCTCGTTGAAAGGCTTCGATGCCTAACTCAACAAATCGGTCCTCCTCCATCCGGCTCAAATACTGCCCGCTCATCCATTCCAACTTGGCCGAGTCAAACCGGGCATTATGCCGCAAGATCCCGCTTAGATCGAATCGCTCAATCAATTCATCCAACGTGAATAAATCCCGATCCTCTTTGGGAGACCAGCCCAGCAGGCAGAGGTAGTTCACCACCGCCTCCGGCGCATACCCTTCTTCCATGTAGGTCAGTAACGAAGCGCCTCGATCTCGCTTGCTCATCTTGGATCCATCCGGATTGAGAATCAGCGGGATATGGGCATACTTCGGAGGACGAACCCCAAACGCCTCAAACAAGGCCATGTGCTTCGGCACGTTCGAAAGGTGATCTTCCCCACGAATCACATGAGTGATGTCCATCTCCAAATCATCCACCACGTTCGTCAGATGGAACACCGGGTTGCCGTCCGAACGGACAATCACAAAGTCCGGATTTTCCGCCTCCCGATCCGTCGGTTCCCGTCGGACATGACCCACAACCAAATCCTCAAACTCCCAAGGTCCGGGCTTCATCCGGAACCAGATCGCACCGTCCTTCTCGTAAGCCAATCCCCGCGAGAGCAAGGCCTCTACCCGCCGCAGGTAATTCTCCCGCCGCTGCGACTGGAAGTAGGGGCCGTAATTCCCTTTATAAGGTCCGGTGGCCTCGCCGGTTAAAGGGCCTTCGTCCCAGTCCAGCCCCAGCCATCGCAGCGCCTTCAAAATGCGTTCCGTAGCCTCCGGGGTGCTCCGCGCTACGTCCGTATCCTCAATCCGCAAGATAAAGGTTCCCCCATGATGCCGCGCAAAGAGCCAATTAAACAGGGCGGTGCGCGCCCCTCCGATATGAAGGTCGCCGGTCGGACTCGGTGCAAATCGAACGCGTACGCTCATGCTTCCCCTCTCTTTTCCTTTAGTGATTACTCAATTTACTCCACTTCTTTTTCTTCTGCTTTTAAAAGATCCATAAATTTTTCAAAGAGATCTCCCTTTCGGTGGTTATAGCGAAATCCCAGTTCTTTCAAGTAATAAGGAAAGATTTAGGGAGAGAGCCCATGGAATTTTTGGAGATGCTCTTTGGCATCGCTCCAGAACCCTTCAATTCCGTTGATGTAGACCTTCCCGTTGGCAAAGCGTTGGCCATGATCGATCCGTTCATGCCGGAA
>CAZBKV010000270.1:0-2574 GCA_964492575.1 uncultured Verrucomicrobiota bacterium
TGTCCCCACCGCGGGAGTGGGGTTTTCTATTTTCGCATTTTCGTCTCTTATTTCCCGAAAGGCACCAAACTCCTTCCCCACTCCAATTTGGCACTCCTCCAAGCGATCCCATGGGGGCTGTAAAGCCAAAATCCGACTTTTCGATGCCCCAATCGCCTACTCAGGGCCAAAGCTCTGCCGCTCACGCCGAACTCAATGGGAAAGTTCTCTGGCTATTCTAAGAGGCAGAATAAATCCAACGAAAGGTTGAGATTGGCTACTGTAGCGTTCCTTCCAAAACATGAATTTACCAAGCCGTAGAAACAAAGCAGATTGAACTTGGACCGGACGTCAGGGACCCGGGCAGTGGAGGTAAGTGTTTCGGTGCTTTTATTCGAAAGGGCAACTTGGTTCCAACGCTTGCGGGCGTAAAAGCTGTGCAGGCTAAGGTGTACCGCAGCAGGTTCGGACAAAGGAACTGATCAATACGTTCGTAAAGCAGAAGGTTTTCCCATGAAGACGAAACATTGGATTGGAATCGGGGTTGCGATTGGAGTAATCGGGATGTTGGCCGTGATTTGGGTCAAATGGGTTCGCCAACAGGAAGGAGCCCCATTGTCGGAGCCGTGTCCTATCCCAGTCCAGGTCTGCCCGGTAACCACAGGAACTGTCGATCAGGTTCGGCATGTGTTGGGAACGGCCTACGGGATGGAGGAGATAGAGATCATTCCGCAGGTAATGGCCCAGATTGTTTCTATCCCGGTTCGAGAAGGACAGTATGTGCACAAAGGAGAACTTTTGGTGAAGCTGGACGATCGAGACTTTGCCAGTGCGATCGCCCAGGCGGAAGCGGCAGTGATTGCTGCCCGCAGTGCTTATGAGACGCAAAAAGCTGCGACAGAGCGGGATCGCAAGCTCTTTGAGGTCAAAGCCATTTCGCAGGAGCAATGGGAGTGGTCTCAAGAGAGAGAAGCAACGGCAAAGGCTCGTTTGGAAATTGCCCGGAAACAACTGGAATTGGCCAAGACACGATTGAGTTACTGCTGGCTTGTAGCTCCTTCGGATGGGGTGATTACAGCGCGACTGGCAGATCCGGGGGACCTGGCAATGCCGGGAAAACCGATCTTGAAGATGGCTACCTCCCGGAGGATTCGAGTACGAGCGGCCTTGCCCAGCGAGGACGATTTGTTTCTTCGTCCGGGAACCCCGGTGATTCTTCAGGCCATGGGAACGAAGCTGCAGAGCAGGGTGACACGGGTCTTCCCCGCAACGAGTACCAATCATCTGATTCAGATTGAATGCGACCTGGACTCCCCGCCGACCGGATGGGTACCAGGGTTACGGCTGGATGTGGATGTCATCCTGCGCTCGGCAAGCGGACTTCGTGTGCCTAACACAGCGTTGCTTGAAGGGAGCCAAGGAGATTGGGTCTTTGTAATCCAAAATTCCAGAGTCCATCCCAGGAAAGTAAAGGTGGTTCTCCAGGGATCGGAGTGCAGCATTGTGGAAGGGGAGCTTCAGATTGGTGACCTTGTTGTGGTGGGCCAGCCTTTGATGTTAATGACGCTTTCAGAGGGAGCCGCGGTCACTGTACTTCAAACGAACAATCCTTTAGGGAGGTAAGCAGTGAACTTTGTCTCGAAGAACCTTTTTACAATCCACTGGGATGGTCCAGGAAAATCCAGGGAAGCTGGAAATGCTCGGCTAGATGAGCAGCCAGGGCACGAACCCCAAGGGTTTCGGTCAGGTAATGTCCGGCGTAAATGACATTGATGCCTAATTCCTCGGCGGCAGAGAACGTCCAGTGTGGACCTTCTCCGGTCAGGAAGGTATCGATTCCTTCCGCAGCGGCGTCGAAGAGGGCCGAACCGGCGCTACCGGTGACGACACCGATGGAACGGCAGATTTCCGGCCCATGGGGTAAAAGCCTAGGAGGCATTCCCAGGAGCCGTTGGAGATCGTGAATGAGGGCTTGCCGGCTTCGGTGAACCGTGGCTTTAAGTCCCAGATAACATTGTTTTTTGGCATCATAGAGGAACGGTTCGGTAGGTTCTAGCCCTAAGGCTCGGCAGAGTTGGGCGTTGTTACCTAGTTCGGGATGGATATCCAAGGGAAGATGAGCACTGTAAACGGCTAAGCCATGATCCAGGAGGAGACGAAGGATTCGGTAAGTGGTTCCACACCATGGAATCCGACGGGACCAGAAGAGGCCATGGTGGACGAGTAAGAGATCGGCCCCGGCGTCGATGGCCATGTGAAGGGTCGTAAGATTTACATCCACAGCAGCGGCAATTCGGGTGACTTGACCCGGATTTTCCACTTGCAGGCCGTTATGAGCCTCCGGCCAGTCTTGAATCTGGTCGATTTGGAGGAGATGGTCGAGGTATTCCACGACTTGTTCCAGACTTACCTTTTGCATATGGTGCCAAGAAAAGCAGGCCAAAGTGCAAAGGCCAAGCATTGTTTTGCTTGCAGAGAAGGGTTTGGATGGGGAGGGTTTTGAGAGGAGTGGGATGGTTGAGCGGTCGAAACCATGGAGGGTGGTGCAGTGAGCCGGACGACGCAGACGCGGAGGAAAATCAAAAAAGGACGGGC
>CAZBKV010000270.1:2593-4254 GCA_964492575.1 uncultured Verrucomicrobiota bacterium
GGTGGGACGTAAACGCTGGACAATCGAGACCGCACGCCAGCTGTATCACATCGACCGCTGGGGAGCAGGCTACTTTGATATCAACGAAGCGGGCCATGTTGTGGCCCGGCCGATCCCTGAGGAAGATGTAGAGGTGGATTTGGTCGATGTGGTGCAAGAGGCGACAGCTCGGGGGTTAAAGCCGCCGTTGTTGATTCGGTTTCAGGACATTGTGCGGCATCGGGTAGAGGCGATTCATCGGGCCTTTGAACGGGCGATTGTAGAGTGTGAGTATCGAGGGAAATACCGTGGGGTCTTCCCAGTCAAAGTGAATCAATTGCGGGAGGTGGTGGAAGAGATTGTCGATGCAGGTCAACCATTCGGCTTAGGATTAGAGGTAGGGAGTAAAGCCGAGTTATTTGCAGCACTGGCGTTATTAGATAAGCCGGGAAGCCTCATCATCTGCAACGGCTATAAAGACGAGACCTTTATCCGAATGGCCTTGATGGGCCTGAAGCTGGATAAGGAGGTCTTTCTGGTTGTGGAAAAATTGGAGGAATTGGAATGGATCTTACAATTGTCCCAGGCTGCGGGAATTAAGCCGTTACTTGGAGTACGGCTGCGGTTGTTGAGCAAGGGGACAGGACGTTGGGCCCAAAGTGGGGGAGAAGATGCAAAGTTCGGGCTGAGCACAAGCGAGCTCCTGGCAGCGCTGCGGATGCTGGAGCGGGCTGGGTTGAAGGAACAGCTTCAGTTGGTTCATTTCCATATCGGCTCACAAGTGACGGATATTTTGACGGTGAAAAAGGCGGTTCAGGAAGCAGCACGGTTTTATGCGAAGTTACGGCAAAAGGGGTTTCCGGTCCGGTACCTGGATGTAGGAGGCGGACTAGGAGTGGACTATTTAGGAGCCCGATCCAGCCACGACAGTTCTATCAATTACAACCTGCAGGAATATGCCAACGATGTGATTTACTACATCGGCACCGTCTGTGACAGCGAACAGGTACCACACCCTCATATCATTAGTGAGAGCGGGCGGGCTATTGTATCGTATCATAGTGTGTTAGTAGTCGAGGCCTTTGAATCAATTCGAAAGGATCAACCGTTGCCCGGGCTTTTGCAGTTTGGTGAAAATGAACATCCGTTGGTTCGGGAGCTGTTGGAGATTCGAGATAATTTGCCGAAATTGAACAAATTAGAGGCCTACCACGATGCCCTAGAACGGCGGGATGATGCCCAGGAGATGTTTACATTTGGAGTCCTCTCCCTCGAAGACAAAGCCAAGATCGAACATCTATATTGGCAGATCGCCAGTGCGGTGGTAGAAGCCTTTCGAAACGAGTCTTATGTCCCTGAGGAGATTCGAAAATTAGAAGCAAACCTCTGCGAGCAATATCTTTGCAATTTTTCGGTGTTCCAATCGTTGCTGGATCATTGGGCCCTAGATCAAGTGTTTCCCATCATGCCAATTTGTCGGCTCAATGAACGACCCACACGTCAGGCTGTGTTGGTGGACATTACCTGCGATTCAGATGGCCAAGTCCGATATTTTGTAGGAGAAGGGACGGTGGCGACGACGTTCCCGGTTCATTCGATCCCACAGTCTCCAGGACAAAAGGGACATGAACCTTATTACTTAGGAATTTTCCTTCTCGGTGCATATCAGGACATCATGGGAG
>CAZBKV010000271.1:0-542 GCA_964492575.1 uncultured Verrucomicrobiota bacterium
CTTCTATTTCGGCGATGGTGGCTTTTTGGAGGGTGAGTCTTTCTTGGGGTGGGGCTCCGGAGGCGGCCAGCCAGGCCGCCTGCTCACGATAACGAAGTAGAAGATCTTTTACTTGTTCCTCTGGAGTAAGGGCGGCGCTTTTCCCTCGCAAAAGAAAAAGAGGACTTGCTAGAACCAAAAATCCTACTAGAAAATTCGTCCACCGGCTCTTTCTTAGGTTAAAGCCTGAATTCCCTCGTGGGGGGGGGCAATTCACTTGGGAAATCATAGCTCGGGTCTTCATGACAAGAAAAAGGATAAAAACTGCAGAAGGCTTGTCAAGCCCATTTTAAATCATTTTTGAGGCAAAAATCGGACAAGATAGGCCAAGAGATAGAAAGATATCGATCTTATAGTCGCTCTTGGTAAGGAGGTAGTAAAAACAACAAGGCATCTCTCAAATTTCTGCCCCCAGTGGTAGATTGAAGGGAAAAGGAGAGAAGAGAAATTTATAAGATGGTAATTCCTTAATTTATTCCACTTTTTCTTCTTCTACCTTTAAG
>CAZBKV010000271.1:552-2065 GCA_964492575.1 uncultured Verrucomicrobiota bacterium
TATCTTGGTATTTTCCTTTCATGAGGATCCTTTAAGGGGGGTGGGGATTGGACGGATCCTTTGTTCCTTTATTTGGTCTGGTCATGGGTTTTGACAGAGCCGCCGAAAAGAATAGGCCCTTGTTTCGGGGAGACGTTTCAAAAGCATTGCGCCTGGCTTTGCTCCCGGCATGATGGGTACGGGATGAAAGGTGGTGGATCGATTCAGGAAGAAGCGATGTATCATGTGGTTTTTCTTGGGGCAGGGTCCTTTGCCCACAGTCATGGGACGATCTTACGGCAAGAGGGGGCGGAGATTACGACCTACTTGACGCGGAAGAGCGGTCGATATGGGGCTTCGTTGGTAGGCCGGGTACTGGATCCGGAACAAGTCGGTCCTTTGTCCCGGGTTTTCCCGGATCGAGATCGTTTCTGGATCTTTCCGATGTCGATTGATTGGATGCTGGGGTCGGAAGCCCGTTGGATGGCCTCGGGACCGATGTTTGCACCGTCGCGGCGAGGGATGCGATTGGAACGGGATCGAGATTTTGCTCGACGCCTGTGTGAGGCGAGCGGGGTTCCGGTGGCTCGTGCTGTGGTAGCCCGCAATCGGCTGGAGGCGGAGACAATCCTGGAACGGCATCCTATTCCCTGGGTCATCAAGAATCCGCTCTGTTCGCCGTCCAGTCCGATCCATACGATTGTTTGCACGACGGTGGAAGAGACCCGTGCTTGGCTTCCGCATCTGGACTTTGCCGAAGGGGTATTTCTTCAGGAATATCTTGGGACTGCGGAATTGGGGCATATTGCTCTGGTGAGTGCTGGGGAAATTTATTCGCTGGTCACGAATCAGGAATATAAACGAAGTCAGACCGGAGAGATGGGGCCGTTGGCGGGGACTCCGTTGGGTGGGATGATTGAGGTGGATCCAGAGGATCGATATGGTCTGGCGCGTGCCTTGCTCCATCCGTTGCTCCCGTGGTTTCGGAAGATTCGCTATCATGGTCCGGTCCAGGTGACGGCTGCGCGGGTCCGGGGTCGATGGTATGTCCTGGAATACAATGTACGGCTGGGCGTTACCTCGGGGCCTCTTATCCTTCAGGCATTGGAGAACCCGCTGGAGACCCTCTGGAATTGTGCGATGAATCGGCCGTTACAACCCCGGTTTCGGAAGGGGATTCGGTGGGGGTGTTCGGTGAGTTTGGTTGCTTATGGGTTTCCGTATCCTCATGTTCAGGGACCTCGGTTTCCGGTGCAGTTACAGGGGCAACCGGAGGCGGAGATCTGGTGGAACGAAGTCCAACCGGACGGCGATCGTCTCTGGATGGTAGGGCAACGTGTGGCCGATGTATGTGCTGTGGGAGAGCGGTTGGAGGAGGTTGTGGGAAGGGTATATCGAACGCTCTCGCTTCTTCGGGCACCGGAGAGTTATTATCGAACGGACATTGGCCAGGTCCGCTGGCCACCGGAGACTGTGATTGAAGCCGGGGATAGAGCAGAATTTAGAGGGGCATGAAGGAAGAAAAAACAGATTC
>CAZBKV010000271.1:2075-4245 GCA_964492575.1 uncultured Verrucomicrobiota bacterium
CACAGGGGAAATCGGGGGTCGGGAAACTTCATCAGGCCGGAAGCCCCTTCTCCAACCGCTTTCGGCACGACGGTCGGCATGGGTTGAGATTGACCTGGCCCAGTTGCGTCACAACTTTGCTTGTATCCGTCGGGAGCTGCCTCCGGGGGTGGAATGGATTTCGGTGTTGAAAGACGAGGCTTATGGACATGGCGGTGTTCGGGTTGCGCGGATGGTTTTGGCGGCAGGGGCTTCCAGGATCGCCTTAAGTAATGTGGAAGAGGGGGTGGAATTTCGAGAAGGTGGTATTCAGGCCCCGATCCTTCTTTTTGGAGAGATTTTGCCGGAGGAAGTCGAATACGTGGTGGCGTATCGGCTGACGCCTTCCATTTCCACCGTCGAAACAGCTCGGATGCTGGAACCCTGGGCGGAACGTCTGGGTCATCCCATTCCGGTGCATGTGAAGGTAGATACAGGGATGGGACGATATGGGGTGCGATGGACCGAGGCGATCCCGCTCTTAACGGAATTGAACCGAATGAAAGGGATTCGGATTGAGGGGATTTACAGTCATTTTGCCCGATCTGATGAGGCCGATAAAGAGTTCGCCTATTTACAACTAGAGCGGTTTTTATCCGTGTGTCGGGAGGCGAAACAGTTAGGGATTCCGATTGGTCTTCGTCATATTTGCAACACGGGTGGATTTTTGGATTTACCGAAGGCGCATTTGGATGCCGTGCGCATCGGGATCCTCAACACCGGGGTGTATCCTTCGTTGGTTTGTCGTCGGATTCCTGGGATTGCACCGGCGATGACCGTCAAAGCCCGAATCGTCGCCCTGAAATGGCTGGAACGGGGGGACAACATCGGCTACGGCCTTCGCTACCAATGTCCAAGCCGCCGTCGGATCGCCGTCATCCCGGTAGGTTATGGGGATGGGTATCCAAGGGTTCGGAATGAGGGTGCGGTCTTAATCCATGGCCGTAGGGCGCCGATTGTAGGGGCCAACGCGATGGATGCCACGATGGTGGATGTTACTCATATTCCGGAAGCTCGACTGTGGGATGAAGTGATTCTGATGGGGCGGCAAGGCGGGGAAGAGATTACTGCGCGGGATATTGCTCAATGGAAACGCACCATCTGCTACGAAGTCCTGGTTGGATGGCGGTCCCGGCTTCCTCGAGTTTACATCCATACCGAAGCGGAGGGGTAAGATGAAATTGGTCTTTTCTGAATGGAAAGCCGACTATCAGCGGTACGTCTTTCCGTATGCCGTGTGGGCTATACGGGAAGAAGGGGAGACTCCGGCTGATTTTTTTGAGCTGGGATTTTTGCCTGGATCCAAGGATCTGGATCGGTTTTACCTTTGCCGGAATTTACGGATTCGGCTCTCTCAATTTGAGCCTTCTTCGGAAAACCGACGGATTTTACGGAAGGGTAGGGGGATTGAGTGTGAACTGGTGCCACGGAGCCAGTTTGAATATACCCCAGAGCGGCGGTCGTTTTATAAGGAATATTGCGACATTAAATTTGGCGTGGGGGTGATGCCCTGGGAGAGATTAGATGCCTTGTTTTCCAGCAAGTTGATTACTCATCTTTTGCTATTTACAGACCAAGAGAAAGGGCGAGAGGTAGGAACCGTAACCCTTTATCTCGAACCGCCCCGGGTGGCTTTTTATTATTTTGCCTTTTATGATTTGTCCTACTATCGGAGGAATTTGGGGATCTATATGATGACGCGTGCGGTTCTTCTCTTTCAAGAATTGGGATACCAATTTTTATACCTCGGCTCGGTCTATTCCCAAAACGCCCTTTACAAAACACAATTTAAAGGCGCGGAGTTCTTCAACGGGGTGGAATGGTCCCGGAACTTAAAGGAGTTGAAATATCTTGTTCGGCGATCTGAGCAGATTTGGGACCATCATCTTCTCGAAAACGAGGAATACCTGCGCAAATTCCATCAGGCCGATCTTGGCGGGCTTTTCCAAAAGAGCCCGTTTCGGCTTTCGCTTCCGTCCAGAGGGAAGAAGCCCAAAACGAGCTGAATCAGGCAAAGGCCTGGGCCACACATTGTTTCATCTTTTTTAGACCGATCCGTGCGACTTGATAGGGGTCCATGCGCCAATAGGTGCGATTAAAAAGCTCTAGACTGAGGACCGGATAGGCTCCGATTTGACGGAAGATTCGAAGG
>CAZBKV010000272.1:0-4241 GCA_964492575.1 uncultured Verrucomicrobiota bacterium
TTTCTGAGCAGGTACAGGTAGGAAGCCTATGAATCGGTCTGCCCTAGTTGTAATTGCCGACTTTTTGCTGCTCAGCATCCTTTCGCTGGCCAAGTTTGACCAGACACCTCCGCCCCCACCTGGCGCGGCACAGGTTCAGTCAGGGGGAGTTGACCTGGCCGCGGTGAGCAATCTAGTCGATATCATGCGGGCCAGCCTAGAACAGGAACGCCTGGCCAAGGAACAAGCTGAGCAAGAGCGACTACGGGTAGAACAGGCTCTGCTGGAAAAAGAACGGCTTTTAGCCGAGCGCGAAAAGCAGCTTCAGGAACAACAAAAGCTTCTTGCCCAGTTTCAACAGAAGGCTCAGCGTCTGGCCCAGCAGCAAAAGCAGCTGATGCAGGAGATTCAGCGCCGCGAGCAGGAGCTGCAGCAAAAGGAACAACTGCTAAGTCAGCTTCAACAGCAGCACCAGCAAACCCTCCAGCGCGTCCAGCAGCTTCAGAAAAAACTCGAACTGGCCACCCAGCAAACGACTTTGACCGAGTCCCAAATCGCTAGAATCGAACAAGAACTGGCTGCGCGCCGCGAAGAAGCTCGAAAACTCCAGGAACAAATTCAACGACTCATTGAAGAACGGTTCAAAGCCGAAAGTGAAAAAGAACAATACGCCGTCCAACTGGCCAAAGTCCAGACTGCTGCCCAAATGCTCCAGAAACAGCTGGATGAAAGCCGACAGCGTATTCAACAGATCAGTCAGGAGAAGGCTCAGCTCCAACAACATGCCCAGACCCTTGCCCAAGGCGTAACCCAGCTTGCTCAAGAAACAGCCGCGTTGAAAAAACAGATGCAGCAAGGGGTCCAAAAAATTGCCACCCAGACCGAACAGATCAAAGCGAAAATCGAAGAGGCAATTCCCTGGCCCCCAAACCGAGTCTTTGCTTTCTATCGAACCAATTCTCTGATCGTCGCCTTCAAAGCGCGTCGGAAGGATTTGCTAGGACGGGATGTACGAGAATTTGGAGGACGAACGATCCTTTTCCAAACAGGTACCAATGTTTATGCCCTCTTTCACGTGCGCGAGACCCCCTTCGGGCTCTTTCAACAACCTATCGATTGGGACTCTATTACGGCAACTATTGGAAAAGGGCTTGTCCACTTTCCGATCCAGCAAGTGCAGCGGATTGAGTTGGATCCCCGTCTCCTTGTCACTCCGATCCCGAAACAGGTCGTGACCAATCTTGAGGTCTCCGTCTTCCAGGTAGCAAAGGATCCAGCCCAGTACCAATCCGCCGTCGTTGTAGCGGCCAACGGCGATTATTATGGAGAGGTTTCCTACAAATTGGACCCAGAAAAACCGATGTACCTGAAAGTGGAGCGCTTACAACCCGGTGGCCTCCTCAGCTCTGGAAAACCGGTTGCAGGCGATCTTCTCCTAACCCGAAAAGGGAGATTGCTCGGAATGATGGTCAACAATCACTACGCCGTGGCCCTCACCAAGATTCAACCCATAGAAGAGGTTCCTTTAGAGGAGAGCCTGCAGATCAGTACGCAGGCTATCGTGCAGTCGATCTTTCAAGAAATTCGTCAGTTACCCGGTCGCCTCCGATAAACCTCTTTCTTTTGCTTTATCTCAAAAAGCCTGTTTAGGTTTCTCAGGGGCCAAACATCTCCACGACTAGGAAAAAAGGTTCTTTAATAAAATCAAATGGAGGGTATGAATGGGAAATCGGAAAGAGGAGATTCCTTTAAACGGGTAAGACAGCAAAAAAGACCCCGAAAACGATTATTGGTTCTGTTGACCGTGATGGCCCTTCTTTGGATTGTGTGGCAGCTTCCCCAGGTACGCCATATCTATACAAAACTCCTCCATTGGATTGAAGCTTCTGGGCCGTTAGCCCCGCTGCTCTACATAGGCCTCTATGTCTTAGCCTGTGTGTGTTTAGTCCCTGGCTCTGTTTTTATCCTAGGATCTGGTCTGCTCTTTGGGCTCTTCTATGGAACCGTTCTTTCTTGGGTTGCCGCTATTGCTACCGCTTCGGTAGCCTTTTGGCTTGGTCGCCTAGGACTCCGTCGAATCCTCTCAAACGGTTGGCAAGAAAACCGCTATTGGCGTGCCATAGAACAGGCCGTCGAAGATCAGGGATTTCGAATCGCCTTATTGAGCCGCATCTCTCCCTTTTTCCCATTTCCTATCCTTAATTATCTTTTCGGCATCAGCCGCATTCGATGGAGTGATTATCTCTTCGGTTCTATGCTGGGGGAAATTCCCAGTACGTTCTTCTACGTCTACCTTGGTGCAGGAGCAAGACTCGCAATAGGGACAGAGGAAGTCTCTCCTTTGAAATGGGTCATTTATAATGTCGGATTGGGGGCAACGCTATGGGTGACCTGGTATCTGACCCGTATTGCTCGACAGGAGTTTGCTTTCGCTCAGGATGACCGCCGACTCTTTCCTAGCCAAAAGTCCCAGACCTCTGAGTCCTAGAAAGCAAGGGTCTCTTTTTGGGCAGATTTCCCCACCATACCGATCGGATCCCTTCGAAGGTGGGCTTCTATTCCCAATTTACCGGGAGGGACGTAAGCCTTGCTTGGCATGAAAAGCACGGTTTGCAGACTTAACTAATTGCAACGCAATGACTTAAGTCTAGTTCCCCCCTTTGGCATCCCCTCTGCTCCTATAGCAAAAGTTGGAAAACAAAACAAAAACCAAAGACACAAAAGGGAGAGAGGTATGAAAAGGCTCGTAACACTAATTGTGGGAATGGGTGTCGCCGTTAGTCTAAGTACGGCTCCTCTGGCCGCGAACGGTGGAAAAGGGGATCAGAGCACTGGAAAAGGAATGCAAAATCCACCTGCCCAACAATCTCAAGATACAGCCACCCAACCTCCAAGTAAGGAGCCTTCCGGCGGAGGCAACGACCAAGGTCAACAACAGGGAAATAATCAAGTCACTCCACCCGCAGGTCCTATAGGTCATCATGGGAAACAAGGAAAGCAGCAAGGAGACCAAAACCAGGAAAATCAGAACAACCAAGGCCAAAAGACGAACCCTGGATTCCATCGAGGCTGGGGTTGGGGGCATCACTGGGCGCTGCCTGAGGAAGTCCGTCAAATGATCCGGGACGCCATGAAAGCGCGTCGTGAATTCATTCAACAGCAAAAGGAATTGCTGAAGAAGTGGCGTCAGGCGACCGATGAAGAACGGCAAAAGATTCGCCAACAGCTTCAAGAAGCTCGCGAGCAGTTTATCCAAGAGATGAAACAACGGCGTAGCCAGATCAGAGAACGACTGGAAGAACTTCGCCAGGAATTCAAGAGCCGACGTGACGCTTTGCTCGAACAGATCCGGAAACGGATCCGCGAGCATCGAGGTGCGAGGGGGAGAGGAGGCAACTAGCCAAAAGTCCCGCAACGCTAGCCACATCGCACTCCTAGCCACGCAGGGTCGGAAGAGTTCCCTGCTCTTCCGGCCCTTCTTTTCGAAACAATTTTAAATTAAATTCAAGGAAGACCGACCCTCACCGCCTAGGACGAGTCGGGACACGGCGGGCTCTAGGCAAAGACCGCGGCTTGGAAGGGACATGCGTCTTCACAGACCTCAAAAGACGAGCCAAATGTTGAACCACAGATCGGTACTTTGCCACCTCCACCACATTCGTATTCTCTCCCGGATCAACAACATGATCATAAAGCATATGGGCAATCCGTTGCCCCTGTAGATCGGTCCAAAATGTGTATCGAAAACGATCTGTTTTGACCGAGTCCCCTCCATGGTACCGACTAAAGACAGCCTTCTTACCCGGAAGGGTCGGATCCTTCAGTAACGGCACAAAACTCGTTCCGTCTAAGTGCTTCGGAAGCGGAAGTCCAGCCAATTCACAAAGAGAAGGATAAATATCCAGGAATTCCACCAGCGCCTTCGTCCGCTTTCCCTCCCCTAATCCAGGAACCCGGACAATTAACGGCGCATGCAGCGAAGTCTCAAACAAACAATGCTTGCACCACAACCCATGTTCCCGAAGATTCCAGCCGTGGTCTCCCCACAAGACGATGATCGTGTTCTCCCAGAGCCCCAGTCGTTTCAATTCTCGTAAGACCCGACCAATCTGGGCATCGGTATAACTAATGCAAGCGTAGTACCCACGAACCAACGTCTCGGCCATCTCGTCCGAAAGACGCCCCTTTTTCGGAATCCCATAGTACGAACGTAACTCCATCCAATTATGCAACGCCTGCTTGGGCGCATCCTTTGGTGGATA
>CAZBKV010000273.1:0-4216 GCA_964492575.1 uncultured Verrucomicrobiota bacterium
ACCACAAGGATGCGTTCTCCAGGGGCCAGTTCTGTTCCTACCGGGAATCGATAGGTGACCCCGCCGCATAGCTGCCAGGTGTTGGTAGGCGTATGAGGATCGTAAAGAGGAACGGTTTGGGCACTGAGGTTGACCAGTTCGATGTATTCGTTTTGATCATCGTCCCACCAGCTGCCATTTTCGAAGATGTCCGGGGGATGATACATGATCTCGCTGATGACCACCGGGCCGATGCGCGGTGGAGCATTGTTGGTTCCAAGGGTGGGATGATCGAGGAGGACGAAATGTTCCTGCCCTAGATGGTCCACGTAGCGGCCGATGGAGATCCCATTCAGGGATCCTTCAAAGCGGAAACCATGGACGTATCCGGTCAATTGTCCCGAACGGTTAGCGGAGAAGAGGCGTACTTCGTCCCCTCCGGCTCGAAGATGAAACGGATGCGGAAGGTTAGGAGCCCCGAATTGTTCATCGGTGATGACCAGATATCCATGGGCAGGGAGGACAGTTCCATCGGGTAAGGCGTATTTCGGTTGGCAAGGATCGTCTGAAAGATACCAGCCACTGATGTCCACCGGGAAAGGATTCGGATTGTAGAGCTCGATCGCATCATGCATCGGCTCGTCGGTGTGGGCGAGGACTTCGTTGACAAGAATGGGAGGGATTTGGGGTGCAGGTGGTTCTTTGGCACCGGGCGTGCCTCCGTAGACGCTCCCGGTTCGCCAGCCTTCTTTTTGATCCCAGAGTCGACGCGGTAGATCTTCCCGGATCGGGACCAAAGCAAATCCGACTCCATCGGTTGCAGGATACCATCCATCTCGGTAGCGAATGGATTGAACCACTTCGTCCATGGGGCCAAGGAGGGTGATTCGTTCTCCCTGATTGGAAAGGCGGCCGGTGTATTGCCCGGCAACGAGGAGGTTCGACCCGTAGTGTTGGAAGAAGGCGTTGGTGTCGGCAACCACAAGGACGCGACCCCCAGGTGGGAGCGTATGGATTTGACCTTGAGTAAAGTCGAATTGAATTCCTTGGACGAGCCGGTACCCATTAAGGGAGATGGTCTGGTCGCTGAGGTTGACCAGTTCGAGGTATTCTAAACGATCTGGATCTGTCCCTTCGGGAGCCCAAGCAGGCGCCGGACGATACATGATTTCCGCAATGCGTAGTGGGGGACGCTGGACAACAAAGATGGCGTGCAAGGGACCACTCCATTCATTCAATCGTCGCACGCGGGCAAAGAGATGAACATTGTGTTGAATAGAAATGGATCCGCTATAGGCTTTGGCATGAGGATTGATTGCACCACCGGGAAGCCGTGGATCGGTTCCGTCCAGGGTATAATAAATCATTCCACCTCCTCGGGTCCAAAGGCTGACCCGGAAGCCTTTCGGGACCGGACCGCCGGGATGGCTGATCTGGGGAGGCGGAATGAATTGACTGTCAATCCACTGAAATCGACCGCGGATCCATCGTTTTTTCGCCTCAATGATGTCTTGATAAGTGGGGGCGATATAAAAGGAAGGGTTCGGCCACACATAGTGATTTAATCGAGGCCAACGAGTGAAATCTCGGTCCTTAGCTTCGTCGAGATAGGCGGCTAATTCATCAATGCGAGCGCAGATGTTTGTAGGATTGAAGATATTTGTCCGAAGCACACTCCATCGGTCTACGATCTTTTGCCAGAAATCAGGATCGCCGTCCCGGCTCCAGGGGGAAGGGTGACCGCAAATCAGTCGTCGCAGCCAAAGATGTTGGTTTTCGTTGATTTGTGTATAATACCATCCGTTGGTTTGCCAGCCGGTTAGATAATCGGCGTTGCCGAAACTCAGATTCCAATCCCAGATCGGTTCCATCTTTAATTTCCCGCCGCGGTCTTTGGAAAGATAAGTACTCAAGCGGTAGCCATCGATCTGCTTGGAGAATTCGACAATCCAATGGTAGTCGACAAAGGAATCTAAGTCGATGTAATAGGAGTAATGATTTGTCCCTTTCCGAGTCAGCCAATCAGAGGCATATAGGGCCTTTTCAAACTGGATGATGTAGTTTCGAATCCAGTTTCGTTGGGCTTTGGTGATTTCCCTGGGTTTCGGGTCGTGATATTTCAGGGTTTGTGCAGAAAAGCCGGCGCCTCCAATGGTTGTAAAATTTAAATCCCCAGGACTATCTTTGTCTTTTTTGATAATATATCCACCCGAGATTTCCGGCTCTTGATTCATCTGAGGAGTAAGTCGGGCAATGTTGACTCGATTTTTGTCGATTTTGATTTTTTCGACCAATACATAAATCCCCTGGTAATCGATCGGATATTGAAGGGTTCCTCCGGTTGTATCGACGAAGACTTCGCAGAATCGGGTCCGCGGGGCATAGTGCCCCATCTTTCTGTGAAGCTCGTACCCGAGGAAGTTGTTCAAAAAGGATTTGTCAGAGTAGGGATTATAAAGGACCCAGTCGGACTCAGCCGGCAGTCCAAACAAAGGGACTTCGAGGTCGTTGCCATAAGGGTCGTCCAGCTCCAGGTTGTACGGTTTTTTCGGAAACCCGGCCGAGCTGTGGCCCCGAATCTCGATCTCTCCCGGCCCTTGATGGGAAGGAGGCGTCAGGATTTTCGCTCGACCGTGATACGGTTCAATCGCGACCACATGACAGCGGATGCGGCGGTCATTGGGGATGGAGTTTTGTACAGGAAGAATAATCAGCAAGGGAAGATTGGAACTGAAGTTCCAAACGGATCGATCCAATAGAATATAGGCTTCCTCCACGACCCGGCTGGGTAAGAGACCGTTTTGGAAGACGCGGGCCATGACAATGCGGGATCGCCGGATGGAGATTGGCTTGGTGTAGACCGGCGAGTTTTGGGTCGGGATTGTGCCGTCCAGGGTATAATGAATCGTTCCGGCCGGTGCGGTGATTCGAAGCTGGATTTCATTGTTGGTATAAATCCCGCCGGGTAGGGAGAAAACCGGATCGGGAGCAAAGCCAGGTCCACCGACTCGATTGGGTTTGCCGGGCGTTGGGGTTTCAAAATAGCCGAGCATTTGGATATCTACCGGATCCCGACCATAGGAGATGTCCGGACGCTGCAGCGGATAGGCAGGGGCAAATTCCGAGACGATATTCGTATGCGCATCCACCAAAGCCAGATACTCCCCACTGCCGCTTAGCTTAAAATTCGTATGCAGCGGCCGGTTAGGATCCCGTCGGTCTTTGCCCGAAGCCCAGACCAAGAGGTATTCGTTCACCCCCAATCGAACGGCCGGAAAGACCCATTTCCGTAAATCGGTCGGATCATCCGTCAAACTCCATCCTCCTAACGAAATCGGTTCCGGACCGTAATTGACCAGCTCAATCCAGTCTTCTCGATCCCCGTCTTCGTCGCGGATCCCGTGGTCATTAATGGCCAGAAACTCGGAAATCAGGACCAACGAAGGCGGGGCGGTATGATCGAGCTGATACTCCCAAGCATCTCCCTGGAACGGATTTCCGGCTCGATCTTTAATCCCGGTGTCAGGGGCCCAGGCTACCTGGACCGTCCCTTCAGGGGGTTCGGGAAAGGAAAATTCATATTCCCGAGGGCTAATGAGGGTAAGACGGGCAGCCGGTTTTCCGTTGATTCGGAGATCCGCAGCATCCACCCCTGTTACTTCCTCATCAAAAATGATCCGAATGGAAGTCAATTCCCGAATACGAGAGCCCGGTGCGGGAAGGATGGTGTCAATTTGGGGTGGGGTACGATCCACTTCGGTCTCTATCTCCATGCTAAACAAGAAGTCGCTGCTCTGATTCAGCGAGGCATTGAAGGCTTGTACGGCGATTACGTTTTTCCCCGCTCGGAGGTATTGATCGGGCTGATCCACCTCAAATTCAAAGAGATTCGGTTCCCCGGCTGCACCGAGGGCCGTGCTCTGATACGTCGGCTCACCGGGTGGCATGTTCACCCGGCCGACTTCTTTTCCGTTGATCCAGAGGATGCATCCATCGTCGGATTTTCCCCGGAGCCAGAGGCGGCCTAAAGCCGCTGGGTTGTCGACTTGAAAGGTAAAGCGGAGAAAGATGCAGGTATAGCCTCCGAACATATCCGTCAGCTCGGTATTTCCGCTGTAACCGCTATGACGTTCGTAATAGAAAGGGGCTTGCCCTACGAGCCAGTCGCTGTCGTCGAAATCCGGATACCGCCAGGCCGTGGGATCAGGGCTGGAAGCTTCATGGGTTCCTTTGAGAT
>CAZBKV010000274.1:0-4216 GCA_964492575.1 uncultured Verrucomicrobiota bacterium
AGAAAGATGGACGGATGCTTTTGGAGAAGCGCTAGGGATGATCCATGCCGAGCTTTCCACCCTTCAAAGGTCGTGGCTGAGGGTGGGGCTTGTCCGAAAATCGGCAGAGGTGGAAGAGAAGTGAGGGGGTGATTCTGTAATCTCGAAAAAATCCACCGTCTTACGGCGGTAGCCATAGAGCTTTCGGAAGCTACGATAAAAAACGGGCGTCATGTGGCTATGATCGTAAGAGCGTGGATAGGAAAGGGGAAATGAGGGATTATCTACGGCCTTACGGTTGTCGCGGCAAGGCGATCCGATTTTCCTTCTTTGAGTTTCGATCGCGGGTGTGGCTTGTGTTCCTTGGAGCGTGGAAGAGAATGGGAAAGGAATCCATTTAGCGTCTTTCCCTATTTTTCGGACAAGCCCTACTAAAAATGGTGCCGGCGGAGGGGGTCGAACCCACACGGCCTTGAGGGGCCACCAGATTTTGAGTCTGGCGCGTCTGCCAATTCCGCCACGCCGGCACCTAAACTACTTTTTCCATCCACCAAACTTATTGAAAAATCAAGTCCAAAAGCTCGGTTCTTTTCCCGCAAGTTTCCTTTATCTGTTCTAAAGCCATTTAGCTGTTTGTCCCCAGCCCTAAGGAAGCCCGAGGAGTTCCTTCAGTTTCGCTTCGCTGGCTTCCTGAATCGTCTTGTGTAAGGAGTGACCATGACTGTCCATGGTCACAACCACCGGAAATCGCTCGACTTCCAGTTCCCAGATCGCTTCCGGCGGGCCGAATTGTTCCAGCATATAGACATTGCGCACCCGACGGATGCGCTCGGCTAGGACTTGGGCTGCACCCCCGACGGCATGGAAGTAGACGCAGCCGTACTTTTGGCATGCCTCCAGGGTCTTCGGGCCCATGCCGCCTTTGCCGATCACGCCTCGAAGACCGTACTTCGCAATCAAGTCCGCTTCATACGGTTCTTCCCGGATAGAAGTCGTCGGCCCTGCTGCTACGACTTTCCATTGACCGTTCTTGTTCTGAATGACGACTGGTCCGCAGTGATACAGGACGCCGTTCTGGAGATTCACCCCGGGGGGAAGTTCTCCGCCTTTGGCCAGGTATTTATGGACAGCGTCTCGACCGGTGTAGAGGATTCCAGTCAATTCCACCTGGTCTCCCACCCGTAGGGAGCGAATCTCTTCCTCGGAAATTGGAATCTGGATCTCTCGTGCCATTGTATTCCTCTCCTTCCTTCTACACCAGTGAAGGGTTCTCTTAATAGAGCCATTCTTCGATTTGACCGTTTGGGTGGAATCGAGCTCCTTGGCGGCGATAGGCCCAACACATGTAACTGACCGTGACAAAGAACGAGGCGGGATGACGGTTTAAGCAACCGATCTTGACCCCTAGAAGGGAGGTTTTCCCACCCAGTCCCATCGGACCGATCCCCAGTTGATTGGCCTGCTGGAGGATTTGTTGTTCCAGATGATCCAGCTCGGGGATCGGATTTCGGTCGTCCAGTTTCCGGAGGAATTGTTTTTTTGAGTGTTCGTAGCCGGTGGCTCGATCGCCTCCGATGCACACACCCAAAACTCCCGGTGAGCAGCCTTTTCCTTGGGCTTGGTAGACGGCGTGGAGGATGACCCGACGGCATCCTTCCAAGTCACGGTCGGCTTTTAAGGGGGCATAGGGCAAGGCGTACTGAATTCCGACGTTTTCGCATCCGCCGCCTTTGAGTATCAGGCGGACTTCGATGGGGCCTTCGGGTTTGGGGTTGAGGTGGAAGGTTGGGCTTCCGGGGCCTAGATTGGTGCCGGGGTTTTTGCCGGTAATGGGGTCGACGGAGTTTTGGCGGAGATATCCCAACTGGGTGGCTTTCCGAACGGCATTTCGGGCGGCTTGTTGGAAACCGAGCCAATCAAAGTCTGCCGGGGCGTCGATGTAGAAGAGGATGCTACCGGTGTCTTGGCAGATGGGACGGGAATGTTTCCAGGCCAGTTCGATGTTTTGCTGGATTATCTGAAAGGTGGATTTCGAAAGGGAGCCGGGTTCTTCTTGTTTGGCGGCTTGGTTAATGGCTTGGCGGACATCGTCTGGAAGTTGTGTGGAAGTTTTTCGAATTAATTCGATGAGTGATTCTTCCCATTTGCCTTCCATGGGGCTCAGCGTAGGACCAGGCTGAAGATCTGTCAAACCGAACCCAGGGTGGCAAAGCGAGAGGTAACAACATGGGGGAATCAGGAAGAAGTGTTGACGATCCGGCCGTCGACCAGTTCCACCACTTCCGGAGCGGCGGCGGCCACACGGTCGTCGTGCGTGGCAATCAAGAGCGCGGTGCCTTTTTCCTCATGGATTTCGCGGAGGAGGGCTAGGATTTCCGCACCAGAGCGGGAATCGAGGTTGCCTGTTGGTTCGTCGGCAAGGATGAGTTCTGGGTCATTGATTAAGGCGCGGGCGATGGCAACTCGTTGTTGTTCTCCACCGGACAGTTCGTTGGGACGGTGTTTTAGGCGATCGCCTAGGCCGACGCGTTGGAGGAGCTGGACGGCTTTTGCTTCGGCTTCTTGAGCAGGAACGCGGGCCATTCGAGCTGGCAAGGCGACGTTTTCGAGGGCGTCTAATTCGGGGAACAGGTAGTAGGCTTGGAAGACGAATCCGACGTGTTGGTTCCGGAAACGGGTGAGTTGGGTATCGGAAAGACGGGTTAGGGGAGTACCGCGCCAGAGGATTTCCCCTCGGGTAGGTCGGTCAAGACCTCCTAATAGATGTAATAATGTACTTTTCCCTGCACCGGAAGCGCCTCGGAGTGCCAGGAAACTCCGTTCCCGAATCTGGAGATTGACCCCGCGGAGGACCTGGATGGTTTGATGTCCTAATCGAAAACTGCGATGCAGGTCCCGGGCTTCTAATAGGATTTGGCCTTGTCCCTGACGTTCCCCTTCACTCATGGCGTAATGCCTCAACCGGTTGCAACCGTCCCGCGTTCCAGGCTGGAATCACCCCGGCTAACAAGCAAATGAAAAGCGAAGCACAAACAATCGTGGCCACATCTCCCGGTACCACCAACGCGGGCAGTTCGCTAAAGTTATAAACCGAGGCTGGGAAAAGTTCGAACCCGGTGGCGCGCCGGAGAAAGTGTAATACATCGTTTCGATAGGCTACTGCCAGCAGCCCTAACCCTAATCCGGCGATCACTCCAATCAGTCCTACGATCAGACTCTGGCTCAGGAAGATGCTCATAATCTGGAACTGGGTGGCACCAAGGGCTTTCAAAGTGCCGATCTCTCGGGTTTTTTGAACTACAAAGGTGATCAACGCGCTACAGATCCCAAACGCGGCTACAATGGTAATGAAGAAAAGGAGGTAAAACATGACATGTTTTTCCACCACCAGGGCTTGGAGGATCGTGGAGTTTTCTTCCATCCAGGTGGTAATGCGGTAACCCGGGCCAAGAACTTGTTCTAGATCGCGTTGGACTTGGGGGGCCAGATTCGGATCGTCCAGTCGGACCATGATTCCATGAACGGAGTTGCTCAGACCGTAAAGGTCCTGGGCATTGGCCAGTGAGCACAAAAGGAACATAGAATCAAATTCATAAAATCCGACCCGAAAGATTCCACGGACCACGTAATCATCCGGCAGGGGAACTTCTTGAATTCCACTTTCTCGGGCTCGATCCCAGTCTTCGAATTGATGCACGGAATAAATGGCCAACGCATCCCCAACCCAAACTCCCAACGCTCGAGCGAGGTCTTCCCCAAGAATTACGCTGTAGCCTTTGAAGTCTGCTTTTCCGGCCACGATATGGTCCAATACCTGGCTTACCTGAGGTTCGTATCGAGGATCGATTCCCCGAACCACCGGGACGAAATATCTCGGATTCCCATACAACGGTTGCGTCTTGACCATCACCTGCCCCAGCACATACGGGGCCGCCCCAACCACATGAGGATGGGAGCAGACCTTCTGGATGATCTCTTCCCAATGACGAAGCGGTTGATCGGAGCGTTCGATTCGGATGTCGGCATTGAAGGAGATCAGTGTCTCCCGCAGGTCATGATCAAAGCCGGTCATTACGGCGATTACCACGATCAACACCCCCACGCCAAGGGTCACTCCGAGGATGGAAATAAGGGTAATCACCGAAACAAAGGTTCGTTTCGGCCGGAGGTATCGCAAGGCCAGCATCCATTCAAACGGCAATCGCCTCATATCGTAGCTGGAGCCTAGGCGGAAGAG
>CAZBKV010000275.1:0-4202 GCA_964492575.1 uncultured Verrucomicrobiota bacterium
GCATCGGACTGGATAGAAAAGCCCATGGGGTGGGGCCTCAGGCCGAGTGGGTGGCGGACTATGATCTGAATCGCTATCCGGGGAAGATCTATCCGGACGGAGTGCAGGCCTTGATTGAGACGATTCTTCATTCCACCGAACCGGTAACGATTGTGGCCACAGGACCGGTGCCGAATCTAGCGGAAGCGTTGCGGCGGGAACCCCGGATTGCCCAGAAAGCTCGATTTGTGGGAATGCATGGGAGTTTGCGGCGTGGTTATGGTGGGAGATCCAAGCCGGATCCGGAATATAACGTCCGGGTCGACCCGCAGGCTTTTCGGGCGGTTGTGGAGGCCCCTTGGTCTGTGACGATTACGCCTTTGGATACTTGCGGCTTGGTGGTGTTGGATGGGGATTTGTATGCCAGGGTGCGTGATTCGAAGCATCCGGTGGCACGGGTGATTATGGAAAATTACGAAATTTGGTCCCGGCATGTGTCGGGGATGAGAGAGCGATTTCCGACGCGGTCGAGTGTCCTCTTTGATACGGTTGCGATTTGGCTTGGGATGTCGGAGGAGTACCTCAAAATCGAGACGGTACCAGTCAAAGTAACCGACGATGGGTACACCCGGATCGATCCGGCTGGTCGACAGATTCGCGCGGCGACCGAGTGGAAGGATTTGGAAGCCTTCAAGCGAGAGTTGGTCGATCGAATCACCGGAGGCCGATAAAACCGAAGATCGAAGTCTGATGGATTCGCAGTCTCAGATCCAACCACCTGAACGACCCGAGGACCGCGGCCGTTTGGGGGAAGAAGAGGATGACCGTTCGAGGGTTTTGGCCCTGTGGCGGGGATGTGATTGGGTGACCCTGGAGCGGGAAATGGAAGACCGGGCGGTGCGGGTGGGGGATCTTTTGCCTCAGATCCTCCGGAAACTAGATCTTCCCCGTCGCCGGGTTGAGCGGGAGATTTTTCACGTATGGGATAAGTTGATTGATCCCCGAATCCGGGAACATGCCCATCCGGCGGCGATTCGACAGGGGACTCTGTACATTCAGGTGGATAGTAGCGTTTGGTTGGCCGAGCTATACCGCTTTCATCGTCAGGAGATTCTTCGGCGGTTGCAAGAGGCCTTTGGCCCAGAACTGATTCGCGAGGTTCGCTTCCGGTTGGGCTGAGGAAAAGGGGCGCCTCCTCTTTCTTATTTCACCGTCGGCGTCCGAAACGCATCCCCAGTGCAACCCCCAGGCCGGTCAACACCACGGCCGGTAAAGTGCCGTTCAAAAATTCCCGAAAAGAGCTAAATTCCTGGCGAAAGGCTTCGGCCACGGCCTGTAAGTCTTGCAGCATGGCGGACCATTGGATTTGAACCCAGCCCAGGTAGGCCATAACCAGAACGGCAAGGCACACCAAGCCGAGGAGGAAGAGAACAAGTTTTGCAATGGCTCGTACAGCGACTCCGATTGCCAATCCAACAACAAACCCCACGCTGCCTTTGATCAGGAACGGCCGGAGGCTTGGTGGGATCTCTACCGTCGGAAGGGGAGGTTGAGAAGGAGGTTTTGGGGAGGGGACGTTTGTGGCGGGAATCGGATTGGTTGGGGTCTGGGCATAGGTCGGAGGAGAAGGCGGCGTCAAAACCTGAGGAGGTTGCGCTGTGGAAACAGCCTCGCTCCGGTTGGTTTGGGCTAGGCTAGGAACCGCAGCAATCCAAAAGATCGCGGCAATCCAGATGGCCCAGAACACTCCTGGAAAAGAAGGCATCCCTTCCTGTAGCCTTCGTGCCATGGCTTTGATGGTTCGGGAACCGGAGGGTTGAAAACGATCGATTCGTTGCTTCATCGCTTACTTCCCAGATGGCCTTGGTTGAGAGATTGGGTTTCCAAACAGTTTGACAGCGGCTTTCTGAAAAGCCCACCGCACGGGGGAGGCATCTGAATTTGGAAAGTTTGCCCGTTGGACCATCAGGATGAGAATCAAGTCCTGTTTCGGATCGGCCCAGCTCTGGGTTCCATATGCTCCGCCATGGCCGAACGATCCAGGGCTGAGCATTCCCGTGATCCCTTGCGGTTGTCGGACCACCCCAAAGCCTAAGCCCCATCCCATACCCGGGACAAATCCGGTATGAAGATCCCCAGTCTGAAGCGTAGTCATTTCCCGAATCGTTTCGGGGCGAAGGATTCGTCTGGAACCGGCGATCCCGCCTTGTAAAAGCATGCGGTAGAATTTGTATACATCTTGAGCCGTGGAAAAGAGTCCTCCGGCGGGGAACGGCGTCCGGGAACGATCGGATAAATCCCCTTGGAGGAAGTAGATCGTGGCAGGGACAAGCCGGCCGTCCTGAGTTCGACGGTACGAGGTCGCCAGCCGTTGCCTCTGTTCGGCATTCGGCCAGAAAGTGGTGTCCTTCATTCCCAGCGGATCAAAGAGTCGTTCCTGGATAAACTGGGCATAGGGAATGCCGGAGACGACCTCCACGATTCGTCCCAATGTATTGATTCCTTCGTTGCTATAGGCCCAACGGCTGCCGGGGGCAAACCGGAGCGGTTCCCGTGCATAGGCCATGACCAGCTCGGCCAATGTGGCATTGGGTCGGGGGGAACGAAATTGAGCCAAACCGGATGTATGGGTCAGCAGGTCACGGATCGTAATCGGCCGGGGCGGCGGCGCTAGGACGATCCGGTCTTTTTGCCGATCTACGATCATCATCTGTCCATGAAATTCAGGAAGGTACTTCTCCACCGGATCGTCGATGTTCAGTTTCCCTTCTTCCTGCAACATCATGATGCAGGTAGCGGTCATCGGCTTGGTCATCGAGGCAATCCAGAAGAGGGTATCTGGCTGCATCGGACGGTGATGTTCTACATCGGCCCATCCAACGGTTTCGAGGTGGATCATTCCGCTCGAGGTGCCGACCAAAGTCACGGCTCCGGCGATTTCATGGTTTTGAAGATAGGGGACGAGGGCACGACTGATCGGGCCGATGCGGTTTGTGGCCAAAGCGGCACGACCGGGCTGAAGGATCGCCCAGGCCACCAACGCGGCTGTCCACCCTGCCCAAAGAGTGAGAATCCGGAAGCTTCGACCCCGTCTTCTTACAACGTGTTTCATAAACGCAAGGTTGGGTATTCCCCTGAGAACAGTCAATGTTTTAATTTTCTCTCCCAAAACAGCGTTTCCTTTGGGATCCGGCCGTAGAGCTACCTGTCCCTGAGCATTCGAAAGGGAATTGGAAGGTAGGGCGCGCTGTCCTCAGCGCGCCGTAAAAATGAAAGGATCGATTGTCTTCGGACGGTAGCTACCGAATCTTCGGGAAAACTAGACTGAGGAACGACTCCCTTGTCGCTACGCACGTCAGAGCATGGAAGAAAATCGCCAGAAAGAAGTCTTTCCCCGCTTTTTTCGCACAAGCTCTGGGAAATCGAGCAAGAGAAGGAGAGTTCGGTATCGGAGGATGGATCAAACCGGATTGGTGGGAAGAAAGGAACAGAGGGGACAAGTTTCGCAACGGGGGCTACGAGCCAGGCAGAAGTCTTTCCCGAGCCGGACAAATTGGGCATGGGCATCTTTCCAGAGTTCAACCCGAGCTTTTTCGTCCTGAATCCATAGAGCTTGCGAGCAGATGGCTCGCAAGGTTTCGTAGTCGGTCTGTTGTTCGGAGATCCATCGATGGCGAAGGAAGATACGTCGGGTATAGGCATCGACGACGAAGGTAGGGCGTTCGGCGGCGTAGAGGAGCATGCTATCAGCGGTTTCGGGACCGATCCCTGGGATCGCCAGGAGCCGTTGCCGAACGGTGTCCAGTTCCCCGGCAAAGAGAAGATCGAGGGAGCCTTGATATTCTTCGACAAGGACCTTTAGAAAGGCACGGAGGCGTCGGGCTTTGATTCGGAAATAGCCGGCCGGTCGGATCCATTCAGCCAGGGTCTCTTCCGGGACCTGCCACAGAGTAGAAGGTTCGAGGGCCTTTTCCTTTTTGAGTCGTTGGATGGCGCGTTCGACGTTTTTCCAGTTAGTGTTTTGGGTGAGGATGGCACCGACACAGATTTCAAAGGGAGTATCTCCCGGCCACCAACCTTGATGGCCAAAGGTATGCAACAATTTCCGATAAACACGAGGCAGGAGACGTCGGAGATTGGGGTGCGGTTGGGACTGCGTAAGGGAGGGCTGGGACTGGGCCGATGGAGCGGTTTCGGCCGAACGAGGAGGAGGGCATTGAGAT
>CAZBKV010000276.1:0-4198 GCA_964492575.1 uncultured Verrucomicrobiota bacterium
AGGGCGTGCTGTCCTCAGCGCGCCGGAAGAGGAAGCGAATAATGTGCAGCGATCTGTGGATAGGCTGGTCTAGTTTTTATTCCTTTTGGGGCAGAATTAATGGATGCTAAAGGAGATTCTATGCGAGGGATTCAAAGAGCTTTCGAACGGCTTGGGGTTGGAATGGTCGCGATGTTGATCGGGATGGTTGGATGGACCGCCCAGCCAACCCTGAAACAGCAGACGTTGGTTCAAGGCACGACGTCTTCGTGGAGACAAGTTGTGCCGCCGCCAGGCGAGGTAGGCGGTGAAGGGTATCGATTGGAGCTGCCACAGGCGGATCGGAAGATTCCAGTCGTGATTGTAAGAGGGACTCCTTATCAAATGGGCTATCATCTAGGGCGGCTGATACGACCGGAGATTCATACCTTCCTTCCCCAAGTCTTGCCGAAATTTAAGGCAGCCTTGCGTGTGACGGATGCCCAGTTGCGAGAAGCTTGGATTCGAAGTGCGGCTTATACGGATGATCGGGTGGAACAGGAACTGGTCGGTTTGGCGGATGGAGCTCAGATCCCGATCGAATGGCTTTGGCAGGTCCAATGTTTTCCGCTTCTTCTGCCGTACTCCTGCAGCAGCATTGCCGTATGGGGCAAGGCCACGAAGGATGGCCATCTCTATCAAACCCGAGATTTGGATTGGAATCTGCAGGCGAAGGCTCATGAGTTCCCGGTCATTGTCGTCTACTTACCAGCCCGTGGAATTCCCCATGTCGTACCGACCTTTGCCGGATTTGTTGGAGCGACTTGTGGGATGAATATGCGCGGGATCGTGCTGAGCGAGATGGGAGATTCTCCGCAGAGAGAGGCTCCTTACGAAGTCCGGGCTCCTCACTTTACCTCATGGTTTCGGACGATTCTCTATGATGCCGATCGTTTGTCGTCAGCCTTGGCGATCTTTCGAAAACAAAAGCTGGTCAAGCGCTACCACTTTGTCTTTGGAGACGGCCAGACGGAACATCGCGCCGTCAAAATCCGACTCAATGCCGCCAATCCACGATCTCCTCAGATTCAAATTTGGCATGACCAGGATCCAACCGATGAATGGGCGCCGCATGTTTTACCCTATGTGGTCTATCAGGATGAGGGACGTGGAATTTTTCCGTTTTTAAAGGCTCATTACGGACAGTTGGACGGGAAACGGATGATCGAGGCGGCGAATCGGATCCCGATTCGGGGTGGGAATGTCATGGATGTCGTCTTTGATGCTACGGCACTTCGGTTGTGGGTTTCCTATGCTCATGGGACGAAAGAGGCGTATCAGCTTCCCTATATCTTCTTGGATTTGAAACGCTTGGATGGCGATCACGACGGGATCCCGGATCTTCAGGAAGGTGTGGGACAAAACACCTCTGGAGGAACTTCACCGGGTTTTTGAATTCTCGAGAGAAAAAGGAAGTGGTTTTTCTAAAAGGCTTTGGAGGAGCGCTTTCGACGGGGCGCTTTGTGCGAGTGCCTTGCCCAGAGGGTCCGGAAAGAGAAAGGAAGGTTGCATTTTAACCAAGAAATCGGCAAAACGCTTTTAGCGGAAGCAGGAAGGAACATCAAAAGAAGAGGGAGAATGGAAGAACAAGTTGCAAGGCGGGTGGAAGAGATCGTTCTGGCAATTCATCGCCGGAACGGAGGGACGTTGGAACAATTGCCGTGGGATGCGCCGTTATTAGCGCGGGAGTTACGTTTGGATTCGTTGGATTTGGCGGAGGTGATGGCCGCGGTGGAAAAAGAGTTTGGAGTTTCTCCGTTTGATCAAGAACGGCCACCTCGGACATGGCGGGAACTGGTGACCTGCATTCTTCAAGCCCGGAAGGAATGATTAATTTCGGCCCAGAAAAAACCAAGCTGGATAATACTCAAAGAAAATGAGCAATTCCTGGAATCCTTGTTTTTCTTCCCTCTGTATTTTCAGAAGTTATTGCATTTCAAAGACTTAGGAAAGCGCTCGCTGGCTTTGGTATCATGGGATGGATCTGGTAAGAGAAGGTGATTGCGGCCCTAGGGAGTTAGCGATCACACAATCAACGGGATAACACTCCGGTAGCTCGTAAGCCTCAATTCACATCTATCTTGTCCCTTCGTGTAAAACCAAAAAACTCTTGCTTTATTGCTCTACCAGAACAGCAATCCCGCTATTGGGAAAATCCGTATACCATTCGGTATTTTCGTGATGAGTGGTAAAGGATTTTGTCTCGACTGGAAATGGATGGCCGGATAGAAGTTAGGGAAGACTCGAACTCGGGAAGAGGTTGAAGCGCTTGGTGTGTTTTGAGGATTTGCCCGGTTCGTAGGAGAAAAGAACGAACCATGTGACTTCTGGGTGATATCAGAAAATTGGACATCTTTCTCCGAAAAAATCGCTGACTTCAGTTGCATGCGGCGAAAGACAGTCTACGGTGAGAATGGAAAAATTCTAAAATTTTAGACTAGAAATTTTCGCGGTCTCCGCGAAAAGAAAAATAGAAAACGGATGGAGGTAACAATGGAAGAAAGAAGCAGTATCCCCTTAATTGGCGAAAAATTCCCGGAGATAGAAGTTCTGACCACCCATGGAACCAAGAAACTCCCTGCGGATTATCAAGGCCGCTGGTTTGTCTTATTCAGTCATCCTGCCGATTTTACCCCGGTATGTACCACGGAATTTGTGGCCTTTCAAAAACGGTATGAAGAATTCCAGAAACTGAATACCGACCTGATCGGGTTGAGCATCGACCAGGTCTTTTCCCACATCAAATGGATCGAATGGATCCAAGAGAAACTGAATGTTACGATTCAATTTCCGGTGATCGCTGATGATACGGGTCGAGTGGCTTCAAAGCTCGGCTTGATCCATCCTGGCAAGGGGACCAATACCGTACGAGCCGTTTTCATTGTCGATCCGCAAGGGATCATTCGGGCCATCTTGTATTATCCGCAAGAACTGGGACGGAATATGGATGAGATTGTGCGGATGGTGCAGGGACTTCAGGTTTCCGATCGAGAAGGGGTCGCCATTCCGGCCAACTGGCCAAACAATGAGCTGGTAAAGGATGAGGTCATTATTCCACCGGCCACGGATATGGAGACGGCAAAGAAACGGCCGCAAGAATATGAATGTTTCGACTGGTGGTTCTGCCATAAAAAGCTGGGGTAATTGAGATTTAATATTTTAACTATTAGCCGAAAGGAGGTCTTCCATGGCAACACAGATGTATCAGGTTTATAAGTGTGAAGTTTGTGGAAATATTGTTGTAGTGGTTCATACAGGAGCCGGGACGTTGGTCTGCTGTGGCCAGCCAATGGTCCTCCAAGAAGAAAGAATGACGGATACCGGCCAAGAGAAACATGTCCCGATCGTAGAGAAGACCGATACGGGGGTTCGAGTAAAGGTCAGCAGCGTAGACCATCCCATGCAGGAAAATCACTATATCGAGTGGATCGAAATTACAGATCCCCAGACGGGATGGTGTCAGATGGCTCGACTTCAACCGGGACAACCCCCTGTAGCGGAGTTTTTGGTGCCGGAATCTTCCCGCGATCGGGTGGTTGCTCGCTCCTATTGTAATCTTCATGGATTATGGAAGAGTCAGTAGGCATTGCTTCGGGACCAAGCTTTTAAAGGCGTGGTGGCGCTGACACCGCGCCTTTTTACGGCCGAGAGTTAAAACGAAAACCGGAAAGAGGGAAAGATGAGAGCGGAAGAAAAAGCCCTTCGAGCGATTCCCGTGACGGACAAGGTCTGGTGGGTTGGGGTAGTCGATCGAGAACTGGATGATTTTCATGGCTACCTGACCTCTAGGGGAAGCACCTACAATGCCTATCTTGTCGTGGGCGACACCGTGGCTCTGATTGATACGGTGAAGAAGCCGTTCTTCGGGCAAATGATGGATCGGATTGCCTCGGTCATTGATCCAAAACGGATTGACCTGATTGTGTCGAATCATTCGGAAATGGACCATACTGGGGCCTTGCCGGAGACGATCGCGGCTGTGGAACCAAAACGGGTCGTGGCTTCACAGATGGGGGCTCGAGCAATCGCCGCCCACTTTGGTGGACTCCAGGTCGAGGTGGTCAAAAGTGGAGAGGCGATTCGCCTTGGAGAAGGTTTGACCCTTCGTTTTGTCGAGACCCGTCTACTCCATTGGCCGGACAGTATGGTGACCTACCTACCGGAGAAGCGATTGCTCTTT
>CAZBKV010000277.1:0-4188 GCA_964492575.1 uncultured Verrucomicrobiota bacterium
GATCTCTTAAAGGTAGAAGAAGAAAAAGTGGAATAAATTAAGGAATCACCAAAATCTTTTCCTCTATCCTCCTATCCGCTGCGATCCTGCCTTTCATCCGATGTTTTTTCTCCTCAATGCCTTTCCTTCCAACGACCCGGCCGATTTTTCGGATGAGTTCCATGCTGGAGTAGCTGTGCTGGAGACGAACCGATCAATCCAATTCTAAGACCTGCTCCAACACGGAGGATAAATGCGTCAATAAGCCCCGGCTTTCGGAGATAAAATCGATGCCCGCCCGTTTCAGATGTGCGGTTTCTGCCGGATCCCAAACCTGATTCGGTACGGTGTACCCGATGATGGCGGTATATCGGGTTTCTCCGTTGGTCTTCAGATGACGGATCAAGGCCGTCACCTCGGCCGGATCTAAACTTAAATCGATCAGCATACACAGCGGCCGGAAGGTAGAAGCCCTTTTCTTGGCATAAGCCGCATCTCGGGTTGTCTCCACTTCATATCCCAAAGCTTCCAATTGGTTTCGCAATTGGCTCCCGATCAAGATATGTCGATATAAAAGTAACGCTCGCGGTTGCGTCACACCTATAAATTGCCGCAGAATTGATGCCAAAACAAGCTGAGCAAGGGTCTGAACAGAAGAAAGGTACAGCGTTCTAATTCTATAAAAGTATTTAAGAAAATCCGCTTGTGTTGAGTGCGGAAGAACAACAACTGGTTCAAGCCTGTCTCGCTGGAGAGGCGGAGGCATGGGACCGGTTTTTTGACCGTTATTATGAACCGATTCTTCGGTTTCTCTATTGCTATGATTGGCAACTGAGTTGGGAAGAAGCGCGGGAGTTGACCCAAGAAGTTTTCCTGTCGGCGATTCAAAATCTCCCTCGGTTTCGAGGAGACTGTTCGTTACAGAGCTGGTTGATTCGAATCGCGATCAATCGGGCGCGAGATTATGTAGAAAAGCGTTCGGCTCAGAAACGGGGAGGGGGTGTCGCTGCGATTTCAATTCATGGCGAAACGGAGGAATCCTCCCAGGCACTTCAGATTCCTTCGTCCGATCCGGACCCTGCCACTCAATTGATTCGGACGGAAGAGGAGCAGGTTCTCCTTCAAGCCTTGGAGGCGCTGGATCCGAAATGTCAGGAGCTGATTCGGTTGCGTTATTTTCTTGGGTTTTCTTATGAAGCTTTGGCCCAGACATTGCGATTGCATCCCAAAACCGTAAGCTCTCGTCTTTCCCGTTGTCTTCGTCGACTTCGAGACAAAGTCCACAAAATGCAAAATCGGAGGAAACTCGATCAAGATCCGTCTAAGTAAAGGGGCACCGCATGAGCAAAAGGCCGGACAAGAAAGCCCAAAACCAGGAAGAGTCGATCCTGGAAGAGTTGGGTCGACGGCGGCGGGCTGTGCCCTGCCCGGATCCGACGATGCCAGATTCCATGCGGGCCTTTCTGCAGGAAGAGGTCGCACGGCAGTATCGACTCTCGCAGGAAAGAGATTTTGCGGAAGGTGTATGGCCACGCTGGATCCCGGACTTCTTCCGAATTTTTTCTTGGCGCCTGGTAGCGGCTGTTTCGGTGGTAGTGATTCTTTTCGTAGGAGGAGGGTTATGGTGGAAAATTCACCGCACTCAACGACTTTCCCACATGGAGATCGCCAGCCAGAGAGGATCGCCAGCCCATTTTCCCTCGAATCGAACCAGGGTGAAGGCAATACCTCCGCATACTTTGCGACCTTCCCATTCTGTTTCTTCGGCACCCCCCATAGCCACACAAACTCCTTCCCTTTTCGCGCTTCGAAAGGCCTCCCCGGTTTCGGGAGCAAAGGGTCAAACGGCCTCTCGATCGGCTCCTCCTCCTGTGCTTCCGCCCAAGGCCTTTGCCGAAAGGCCGACTCCACTTACTGCTAAGGCCCCGCGTCCTCTCCTGACGCCTTCCTTCCAGCCCTTAGAAGCGAAACGTTTGGAGAGACCATCCCGAAAGCGTCCGATCTTTGAAAGCGCAAGCCGAAAACAACCGACCGCTTCGAAACCAACCGGCAAAGGCCCGTCCATCCTGATTCCGCTTGTTGTAGAGACAGTTTCAATGACGGAAGGGCCTGGGGCTTTGGGGGGTATGGAGACCACAGCTCGCTTTCGTTCTCCCCAGGAAAATCTGGTAGGGACATATCGATCCGGAAAAGAGAATGTTGGAGATTCCTTGACAGCACCCTCCCCACGGTTTCCGAATGCATTCTCTCTGGTTTTTCAAAAAGGAGAATGGAGGCTACGGGACGAGTTTGGACGAAACTGGCCGGTAGAATTTGTATGGGAACAAACAGGACAAAAACAGGGCAGGAAATCCACAACGAATCAGGTGGTTCTACGATTTCGGGTTCCTCGGTCGGCCTCCGGGATTCAGATTTGGGGAGAGGTCCTCGGCCCGGCTTTTCCCCAAAAGCAATTCCAGGAAAGAAAACTTCCAACGGGTAAGGGAGCCCCACGGTTCAGGGAGATTGCCACTGCGATTCGGACCGGTTGGATTCGATTGCATTGGCAGAGCCCTTCCGGGCGCCGGTGGCTTCTCCGACTGCGTCCCAAGCCCTCTTCTTCTCACCCAACCAGACCTTCCTCGACTAAGCCGGAGATTTTGCCCCATTCTATGAAGTCTTCTCCTTGACGGAGAGGAGGGAACTGACGCAACATGGCAGGAATCGATGGGGCTTATGATGACGAGCATTCAAGAAATCGTGGCCCGGGAAATTCTGGATTCCCGGGGGAATCCGACAGTGGAAGCTGACGTGATCCTGGAGTGTGGAGCCACCGGACGGGCTGCTGTGCCTTCAGGTGCCAGTACGGGGGAGAATGAGGCCCTGGAGCTCCGGGACCAGGACAGTAAGCGTTACGGTGGGAAGGGTGTTCTAAAAGCCGTCCAGAACATCACCGAGAAGATCTTACCGGCTCTGCGCGGGATTGATGCGGTCGATCAGGTTCTGGTCGATAAGATTATGCTGGAGCTGGACGGCACGGAAAACAAATCCAACCTGGGCGCCAACGCGATCCTGGCCGTCTCCCTCGCTACAGCCAAGGCAGCAGCCGAGGCGTTAGAACTGCCGCTGTTCCGATATATTGGGGGGACAAACGCCAAAGTGTTACCCGTGCCGATGGCCAACGTGATCAACGGGGGAGCCCATTCGGATGCTCCCATCGATTTTCAGGAATTCATGATCATGCCGGCCGGGTTCTCTACCTTCTCGGAGGCCCTGCGGGCCATGGCCGAGACCTTCCATGCATTGAAAAAAGTGCTGAAAGACCGGGGGCTTTCTACGGCAGTAGGGGATGAAGGTGGGTTTGCCCCACAATTAAAGAGCGTAGAGGATGCCATTGAGTCGATCCTGAAGGCTATTGAAAATGCAGGATATAAGGCCGGGCAGCAGATCTACATTGCGTTGGACGTGGCTGCCTCGGAGTTTTATAACGGAGAGGGGAAATATACCTTTAAGAAGAGCACAGGGGAAACAGTGACCCATGACGATCTGATCGCCCTTTACGAAAAGCTTTGTGATCAATATCCAATTGTAAGCATCGAGGATGGATGCGCAGAAAACGATTGGGAAGGTTGGCAGAAGTTGACCCAAAAATTGGGAAATCGAATTCAGCTAGTCGGCGACGATGTCTTTGTCACCAACATCAAATTCCTCCGGAAAGGAATCGAATTGGGAGTTGCGAATTCCATTCTGGTTAAGCTCAACCAGATCGGTTCTTTGACGGAAACCCTGGATACCATGCAGGTTGCCCATCGGAACCGGTATACCACGGTGATTAGCCATCGTTCCGGTGAGACGGAGGACGCTACGATTGCGGACTTCGCCGTCGCGACTAACGCCGGACAGATCAAGACCGGATCTCTGAGTCGGAGCGACCGAATTGCCAAATACAACCAGCTTCTTCGGATTGAACAAATGCTGGGAGAAGATGCCATCTATGCAGGAACCGAAGTCCTTCCAGCTTCATTCCGGAAATAAGGAATCCCTCTCCAAAGAGGGATAGAAACGACTGGTTTTGGTGTGAAACCCCGCGGCAAAGCGGGGTTTTCTTTTTGCTTTGGTATCAGTCCACATTTTTGCCCACTAGCAAGACGGCGTGTCTTCGGACCGCCACAGAATGATCCTCTTCCTTATCCCTAGCGCGTTGAGGACAACGCGTCCTAGCGTAAAAAG
>CAZBKV010000278.1:0-1673 GCA_964492575.1 uncultured Verrucomicrobiota bacterium
GAGAAAAATCTCCATGGTATTTTGTGAAGATAACGACGTGATTAGTTAAAATAAATTCCCACCCTCCTCCCCAGGCTGGAATCTCAACCAAAGAGACCCCCGCCATCCATCCAAAAACCAAATACTTCCTCCACATCCTTCCCTCCATTTTATAAAAAGTCTTAGCATCCGTCAAACTTCTGCCCCCCACCAAAGGGATAAGAAAAAGATAGGGCTGCCCCTCCCTAGGCCGCTGCAAATCGTTTGTTTCCTCTTCCGGCGCGCTGAGGACAGCGGGCTCTACCTTCCCCAAATTCTACTTTCTGAAATTTTTCATTCGAGGGCAGTTATTTAACCGATGCCAAAGTCTTTATTCCCTCAACCTGTCAACCTGTCATACCTCTCTGCTTTGTTTAAATTGAAGAAAAAGAGGCAAAGGAGAGTCAAGACGAAAATTTTATATCTCTCCCCCTCGACAGAAGAGCCGGATACAAAAAATCCTGCCCCTTTTATGGAGCGACAAGGAAATGAATCTCTGTTTGGAAGCGAGGGCAAGCCTTACTACGAAACGTCAAAGTCAAAGGAACGGTCAGAGGATGTTTTATAGGAGAAAGGCGTAGATGAAAAGTAAGATTTCCTTGTCCTTTTGGAGGTAAGACCGTAGAGGCGTGGGAAGTCCCTTGTTTTGTTACAATCTGGGCCTCCACGTTTACGGTTTCTTTCCAGGGGTTCTTTACAAGGAGGCGGATCGATTCGTTTCGACGACGACTCAAAAGACGCGGGGACTGAAGAGACCAGGCGCATTCTGCCTGAAGTCGGGGATCAGAAGAATGGAAGACAATGTACTGAGGATATGGAGTTAAATTTAGCATAAGTTGCTTCTTATCCAGCGACGGAGAGACACGACGGCCAAAAAGATCGAAAATCCGCACCTGTTGAGGAGAACCGGCGGAAAATGGGCAAGGAATCCGATGGGGTTGGCCGGTTGTCCAGGCAACCAACACAGGAGGCCGACCGGCTCGGGTGCAAAGGAGAAGCCAATCCTCCTCGTTCTTTGTGACAAGACGATGATGAACCTGGTAACCGGCTAAGAGGGTGGTCATCCACCGGAAAGCCCGATAGGCCGGTTTGGGCTGAAGATCCTGCGTCACCACGCCAAAGTTATGCTCTCGTTCCTTCGGATCAGGACCGTCGTTTTTCCAGTCATACCAGATGGTCAAAGGGATCCCTACCCAGAGATGAAAGAGCTGTTGTCGGACAAGAAAAGCGGCCTGGGTCTCCAAAGGAAGACCTCCTCCTTGATGGGTCGCATAACCCCATTCTCCGCACAGGATAGGAATCCGACGACCCGCCGGGGCGTAACGATCGATCAGAGAACGAAGTCGGAGGTAGTCGGACAGAGCGGTCTCCGGACCAAGATGGTAGGCGCGGTAGGGATGAACCGTAACCCCATCGATCTCCTTCAAAATCCCGGCCCGGAATAGGGTTTCAAGAAAGTCCCATGGGAATCCGGAAGTGGCCGGGGCGACAATAAGAGCCTCTGGATCGGCCTGATGAATCGCCTGCACGGTCGACCGGAGCAGGTTCAGATACTCCTTCACGTTGGGAGCCGGTTTCCAGAAGTGAATGTTCGGTTCGTTCCAGATTTCCCAGATAATGGAGTGACCACGGAAATGCCGCACCGCTGCGGCAGC
>CAZBKV010000278.1:1683-4179 GCA_964492575.1 uncultured Verrucomicrobiota bacterium
CAGCCCAACGCGCAAAGGCAGCTACGCTTTCCGGGTGCCGAGGCGACGCCACACTCTTCCGAGGCTTTCCGCTGAGTGGATCTTTGCTTACAACGAGCTGTTCATACAGCGGATTGGAATAGTCCAGAATGTAAACCGCCCCTAACCCTCGGCTTTTTAAATCTCGCGTTAGCGCGTCATAGGCCGACCAGTCGTAACGGCCTCGTTGACGCTCGATCGCCGCCCACGTCATATCCATCCGAACCCATCGAAACCCAGCCTGCCGAATCAGATCCAAATCCCGCTTGTGTCCGGCCGTAAAATGAATATTGACTCCACAAGTCTCCGGAATCCGAAGCGGTGGGAAAGTCTGGGAAGATCCGCCTTGAGCCCAAAAGGCCTCTCCCCCTATCCAGAGAATGCAGATCCATCGAACTAGCCTTTGACGTTGCATAAGACTATAAAACTTTGGATAAGAGGGTTTGACAATCTATTTTATCTGGACCGAAAAGATAGGAATCCACCGTTGCGCGAGCGTTGATAGCGTGGTAGGATTGGAAGAAGGAACGAAGCAAGTTCGATGCCTAATCTGAAAAACAATTCACCTGGCGGGAAGGGACCCGGCGATCCGCGGGTTCCGCCGAAGACACGGTTACTTTGGTTAATGATTTTGAGTGTGATCCCGCTTCTGGTCTTCTTCCGGGATTATAACGTTAATACTCCAAAGACCCTCACCTACCCAGAATTCTTCCAACTCGTCCAAAGCAACCTCATCGTCCGTGGAGTCATCCGCTACAACCCCCAATCCCCCCTGCGCGAAATCACCGGCCAATATCGAAACCCTGCCCACGGCGGTGCCTTAGAACGATTCCGAATCGTCACCCCCCTGACCGAGGAACGAGAAGATCAACTCCTTCAAACCGGAAAATTCCGACCACAACAACCGAACCCCTGGGTGCTAAATCTGGTCTACGGCCTCCTTCCAGTCCTTCTGATTGCCCTGCTCCTGTACATCTTCTTCGTCCGACAACTCAAATCAGCGGGCCGGGGAGCCTTCAGCTTCGGAAAGAGCCGCGCACGCATGCTCCCTAAAGAAAAAAACAAGACCACCTTTAAAGACGTGGCCGGAATCGATGAAGCCGTCGAAGAAGTAGCGGAAATCGTCGAGTTCCTGAAAGACCCAAAGAAGTTCCAGCGCCTTGGCGGACGGGTCCCGAAAGGGGTCCTCCTCGTCGGCCCACCCGGAACCGGAAAGACCCTCCTGGCCAAAGCCATCGCCGGAGAGGCCGATGCCGCCTTCTTCAGCATCAGCGGCTCCGATTTTGTAGAAATGTTCGTTGGGGTAGGTGCCAGCCGAGTCCGAGACATGTTTGAACAGGCACGAAAACATACCCCTTGCCTGGTGTTTATCGATGAGATCGATGCGGTAGGACGCAGCCGAGGCTACGGTCTGGGAGGCGGAAACGATGAACGCGAACAGACCTTAAACGCCCTTCTCGTTGAAATGGACGGATTTGATACCACAGAGGGCATCATTGTCATCGCTGCGACCAACCGACCGGATATCCTTGACCCCGCCCTACTTCGTCCGGGCCGTTTTGACCGCCAAATCGTCGTCAATCTCCCGGACGTCAAAGGTCGAGAGGCCATCCTTCGAGTCCATGCCCAGAAGGTAAAACTAGCCCCGGACGTCGACCTCAGCATCATCGCCCGCAGTACACCAGGCTTTTCCGGGGCGGAATTGGCCAACCTCATCAACGAAGCCGCCTTGATGGCCGCCCGCCTGAATAAGAAAGAAATCACCATGGCCGAGCTAGAGGAAGCCCGCGATAAGGTCCGTTGGGGTCGGGAACGACGCAGCATGGCCATGACCGAAGAACAAAAACGCCTCATCGCCTGGCACGAGGCCGGCCATGCCCTCGCAAATGTCCTCTGCGAGCACGCCTATCCGCTTCATAAAGTAAGCATTATCCCTCGAGGTCAGGCCCTAGGCGTGACAATGGGGTTACCGAAGGATGACGTCCTCAACCGGAGCCGGAAGGAACTTCTAGACGACATCACCGTCATGGTGGCCGGTCGAATCGGAGAACAGATCTACAGCGGCGATATCTCTACAGGAGCCGCCAACGACATCCAACAAGCGACAAAACTAGCCCGCTCAATGGTCTGCACTTACGGAATGAGTGACCGGCTTGGAATGGTCCAATACGGCGAGGATACCGATTACATGTTCCTTGGCCGGGATATCGTTCGAAGCAAGGACTACAGCGAACAAACCGCAAGAGAAATCGACGACGAAGTCCGCCGAATCATCGATCAATGCTACAAACGCGCCGAAAAAATGCTCCAGGAAAATCGCGATAAACTCGAAATCATTGCCAACGCCCTCCTCGAGTACGAAACCCTAGAAGGTTGGGTCGTAGAAGAAATTGTCCGCACTGGAAAACTCCCCGCAAAATTCCTCGCCAAACACGCCTCCACCCCACCTAAGGGACCCCAGCCTGTCCCTGCCGAAGA
>CAZBKV010000279.1:0-4169 GCA_964492575.1 uncultured Verrucomicrobiota bacterium
TATCTGCGTTTGAAAAGCCCGACGTGGGGCTAAGGAAAGGGAAATAAGGAGGAAAGGGAGGCTTGACAGGGTTGAGGTTTCTGAGCAGTATTTAGGGGTGTCTAAGGCCCGCAGAGGTGGGCCGAAGAGGTGTCGGGGCGTGGCGTAGCCTGGCTAGCGCGCTTGTTTCGGGTACAAGAGGTCGCCGGTTCAAATCCGGCCGCCCCGACCATTTTCTTTTTCCATTTCAAAAAGAGGGCTTTGTTCCTTCGCGCTGAAAGGGCGTGAGCCTTTCTCCTGCATAAAGAAAAACCAGTTCTTTCTTTCCGTGGTTCTTCTTTTTAAAAACAGGGCACGATGAATGAGGCAAGACAACCGCGGATCGGCGTTTTAGGGTCCGGAAAGGGATCCAACTTTGAAGCGATTGCTCAAGCTTGTGCCGAGGGTCGGTTGCATGCAGAGATTGCTCTTGTTATCAGCGATGTTCCTGAGGCTGGGATTTTGGCGAAGGCCAAAGCCCGGGGGATTCGAGCGGTTTACTTGGATCCAGGTCGGTATCGGACACGTCTGGATGAATCGGCAGAAAGGCGCTATGTGCAAACGTTAAAAGAGGCGGGGGTCGAATACGTAGTCCTAGCCGGGTTTATGCGGATTTTGCACGAGGTGTTTCTGGAGAGTTTTCCAGGCCGAATCGTTAATATTCATCCTTCCTTGCTACCGGCGTTTCCAGGATTGAAGGCGTGGGAACAAGCCCTGAATTACGGGGTGAAGGTTACGGGGGTGACGATCCATCTGGTCGATGCAGGGGTGGATACCGGTCCGATTTTAGCTCAGGAGGCGGTGCCGGTGCTGGATGAGGATACCCCTGAGACGTTGCATGCGCGGATTCAGGAGGTGGAACATCGCCTGTACCCGGCGGTGATTGAGGATTGGGTGCACGGGAAATTTGAGGTACAGGGGAGGCGCGTTCTGCGCCGGAAAGGCTGAATCTCCACAAAAAAGTTGCATTTGGAGGGACTCCGGTTTTTTTGTTTAAAGCCTGTTTTTGGGGTAGTGACAGGTAGAGAAGAAACTCGGATGGAAACGAACGATGGGAGAAACAGAACAACAAAGGAAATTACTTCGGCTGGGATTACCGAAGGGGAGTCTCCAGCAAGCTACGATTGAGAAGATGGCGAAGGCAGGGTTCCGGATCGAGCTCTCCGGTCGGTCTTATATTCCGTATGTGGATGATCCGGAGCTGGAGGTTCGATTTTTCCGGGCCCAGGAGATCAGTCGATACGTGGAACATGGGAATCTGGATGCTGGGATTACCGGGTATGACTGGATCGTGGAGAACGGGTCAAAGGTCCATGAGGTAGGAGAGTTTATTTTTAGTAAAGTTTCGCGTCGGCCGGCCCGGTGGGTCCTGGCAGTACGGGAAGATTCTCCGATCCAGTCGGTCAAGGATCTGGAAGGGAAGCGGATTGCGACGGAAGTAGTAAACATTACAAAGGCCTATCTACGAAAACATGGGGTTAAGGCTCAGGTCGAATTTTCCTGGGGGGCGACGGAGGTCAAGGCTCATGAGTTGGTGGATGCTATTGTGGATGTGACCGAGACGGGGACCTCGTTGCGGGCCAATAAGCTGCGGATTGTCGATGTGCTGCTGGAATCGACCCCGCGCTTGATTGCCAACCGAGAGGCCTGGAAAGATCCTTGGAAGCGGCGGAAGATTGAAACGATAGCCATGCTGTTGCGGGGGGCTTTGGATGCGGAAGGGAAAGTCGGCTTGAAAATGAACGTGCCTCGGAAAAATTTAGAGAAGATTGTGGCGGCATTACCGGCTTTACGGAATCCGACCGTCTCCAATCTCGCTCAAGAGGGTTGGGTGGCGGTGGAGACCGTGATCGATGAGAGCGTGGTTCGAGAATTGATTCCGAAGCTCAAGGAATACGGCGCAGAAGGAATTATTGAATATTCTCTGAATAAAGTGATTTACTAAGGTTCTAGCAGAATCGAAAACCTACAAAGGAAAAACAAGAGACTATGGGATCGCTTAAGAAACGTCGAAAGGCCAAAATCAACAAGCATAAGCGGCGGAAGAAGCGGCGTGCCAATCGTCATAAGAAGCGCACTTGGCAGAAATAACGGCGATCAAGTTGATTCACTGACGCCGAGGCTTCGTTTGTGTCCGGTTCGACAGAAGCGGAGGGAGAGTTTTCTTCCCTGCGCAAGCGAGATTTTTGTGAGAAGATCGAAACTCTTTGTAGCATTGGTTTTTTTGTGGCTTATCGCCGGATGTGCGACAAAAGGGGGCTGGTACGTCGCAACGATTGCAGAAGCTTCGGGTGCCAAAAAGGAAGAGAGAGTCACGGATCGGCAACTGGAACGTCGGGCCGAAGCGCTGGCTCATTTTGGGCTAGGGGTGATGGCTCAGGCCGAAGGAGATCAAGCCACTGCCCGATGGGAGTTCGAGAAGTCACTTCAAGCCGATCCGGATCATGAGGCCCTGACGGTTGATCTGGTTCGAGACTATCTCCGAAGTGGGGATTTAGAAAAGGCGTTTCAGCTTCTCCGTCGCTCTGCAAAACAACCCGGATACCTTGGTCTGCTCTATCGGCTGAAGGGGCAGATCAAAGAAGCTCGCAAGGCGTTTGAAGAAGCGATTCGACGGTCACCGGATATCTTCCTGGGATATCGAGGATTGGCGGATCTTCTCCTTAGGGAAGGAAAGAAGAAAGAAGCGATTGATTTGATCGACAAGGCCTTGAAGGCAGGAGGGCAGCGCCCCGAGTTTTTGGGGGATTTTGCTGTTTGGATTGCCGGTCAGGTTGGAGCCAAGGTTTTTCCTCCTAAGGAAGCCAAGCAATGGGTTCAGCAGGCCTATCAGAAACTCCGTGGGCAAAAAGTGACGAACCCGGTGGTCCTGGAAGCGATGGGGGATGCCTGTCGGCGGGTTGGGCTGATCCAGGAAGCGATCGAGAGTTATGAACGGCTGTTGAAGGAGTGGAATCCCCAGAATCCTTTGGCTCAAGTCCTAATCCATGAGCAATTGCTTCGACTTTATGCGGCTCAAAACAACACCGAAGGGGTCCGGCGTGAGGCCGAGGCCCTCCAGCAGCTTACCCCCAATAATCCTCTTCCGTATATGCTTTTGGGAACCTTGGCCTTCCAAGAAAATCGACTATCTGAGGCAGAGAAGCAGTTTCGGCAGGCCTTGAGTTTGGATCCCAAGTTAGAGAGTGCTTACTATCGGTTGGCTGCGGTCTTAATAAGCCAAGGAAAACCAAAAGAAGCCCTTCAGGTCCTGCAGCAGGCTCGAGGTCTTTTTCCGCCTTGTTTCCAAATGGAGTTTTATACCGGGGTTTGCTATCTAGCACTGGAGGAGTACAAACTGGCTTTATCCCATCTGATCTCCGCCCAAATCCATGCTCAATTGACCGATCCGAATCAACTGACAGCCTTTTTCTATTTCCAGCTGGGGGTCGCTTATCATCAATCAGGGCGTTGGCCGGCAGCGGAAACCGCTTTGAAAAAGAGCATTCAAAAGGACCCGAACTTTGCCCCGGCATTGAATTATCTGGGATACAGTTGGGCCGATCAGGGGAAACATCTAGAAGAAGCGTATCAATTGATCCGTCGCGCCGTAAAACAAGATCCAAACAACGCCGCTTATCTCGACAGTCTGGGATGGGTTCTTTACCGATTGGGGCGCTATGAGGAGGCGTTACAATATCAATTAAAAGCAGTGCAAAACGCGGAGGATCCCGACCCTGTGTTATGGGACCATCTGGGAGATATCTACGCTGCCCTAGGCAAGAAACAAAAGGCAATCGAGGCTTGGAAAAAGGCCCTCAAACTTCAGCCCTCCAAAAAGATCGCTCAGAAAATTCAAGCCGCTCAGCAGGAAAGCAAAAGCCCTTCTAAAAAGAAGGCCTCGGGACAGACTCCACCGCCTTGTTCCCATGCATCCCAGACCAATTCCTCCTCCGCTTTGCACCGATCTTCCCAGTAATCCTGAAAATTTTTCTGGTCTTCGGGGTTTTGGATCTCTTAAACTTTCCCTTGTTTGAATCAGCATTGGAGCAGAACACAGAGAGAACCAAAAGCATGTTCGGCGGCAGGGAAAGCGCGATGGGAAAGGCCATGGGACGGTGGCAAAGGCGAATTCTGTATGTGTTATGGGGCCTAGGTGGGGGAATCTTTTT
>CAZBKV010000280.1:0-4160 GCA_964492575.1 uncultured Verrucomicrobiota bacterium
TGCCTTATTCCAAATGGAGTCAGTCCGGCCGGATGGATTAGAGTCGAACGAAACATAGCCAGCAAGATCGTAGGACACAGCTATGCCAATTTAATACATGACGAATATGAAGCGAGGTGTGAACCAAGTGAACCAGGGGATTGTGAAGCGTGCGGCCCTTCTCGTTTTAGCGGACCAGCTAGCGGTTCGTCAGGAAGCCCAACTTTGCCCAATGGATTTGATCCTTTGATGCCGGAGCAAAGCGTCCCAAATGCAAAAGAGGGACTTCAAAGTGGATGCAGTTCATGTGGGATGGGTATGCCTGTCTGGCAACTCTCCGAACCGTTTATCAATTTATGGATTTATGACGAACCGTGGGGCTATCAACCACCTGCTGGACCGGCCGTACGGCTAGGCTTATTCTACAAGAGCAGGGATGGAAGTCCATCTCCTCAAGGTGATTTGTTTTTTGATCCAACCTGGGTTGAACTTTGCACTGACAATCCATATTGGTATATCGGTCCGATCATCGTGGGACCTAGTCCTGTGGCCTTTTCCTCGTTTGGCCCGGGCTGGAAATCTCGATGGTTCACCTATGTGATTGAGGGGTACGAAGAAGGCAATATCACAAACGTAGTGGTACGAACCCCTGGTGGGGGTATGATTGTGGTGCAAGAGGATCAATCCATCGATTTCCTGACTCGCGGAAAAGTAAAAAGAATCGTAGATGAAACAGGAAAGATGGGATGGGAGCTTAGTCTACCTTCTGGGGAAGTTTACACATACACTTATGCCGTTGAAGGGGATACAGCAGCTCTTACTAAAGTTTACTTCTTAACTTCTTATCGCAACCGAAAGGGAACCTTACGATTCGAATATGAAACCCTTACGGCTGATTGCCCAGATGGGGAACAGCAATACGTACGTCTGTTTCATATCGTGGATAGTCTGGGGCAAACTAATACTCTCTTTTACGAAAACGCTTCTTTCCCTACCCGCATTACCTCCATTGCTGATCCATGGGGAAGAACTGCTTACTTTACTTATGATTCCAATGGATATCTGACCAACATTCAAGATGAAGCCGGAATCGTCACTACCTTTGCCTATACCCCGATCTCCGACTCCAGCCCACCTAAGCTTTCTCAAATGACCACTCCCTATGGAACCACCACCTTTATATTAACTGACGAAGGCTGGTCATCTGATGGAGCTTCTATCCCAAGAGGTCTTATTGTAGATTTACCAGATGGAAATTACACGGTTGCTCTGTACGGCCAAGATGCTTATACAACCTTGGCACCGCAAGAAGGGGAAATTCCCACCGAGCAGGAGCTGCCCGCCCCCCATCTATTGGAAGCGAATTGGGAAAGTGGTTGTGACCCAGAGGTATGGAAAATCCGAAATAGCTACTATTGGGGGCCACATCAGGCTGCGGTCGTAGGAACCAATTTGGTAGATTTAGCCACAAATACAACGGCCCATCTCCGAGCAAGAATCCGACATTGGTTGGTAGTTTACTCAGGAAGCAATCCCGATGTATATCCTGTCATTTCTTACGAACGAGAACCTAGTCCGGACCCGGAAAACGAAAAACTAGGAGATGTCACATGGTATGGCTATACAGGGAAGGACATATGCCACGAAGTCGGTCAAAGCATTATGCCCGCCCTTATCGCCCGCGTGATGCCCGATGGGACTACCTGGTGGCGATGGTACCAACGAAATGAATGGGGCCGAACCACCCAGCTGGTAGAACGATGGATCGATCCCGACGGAGTGGAACAACGACGAACCAATACCTTCTACTACGCCTCCAACGGGATCGATCTGGTCTCGATGATCGGCCCGGATGGGACGTGCCTGGGAGGCTATGCGTACGAAGATCCCAATCATCCACGACTTCCCACCGCCTTTACCAATGCATTAGGGGAGGTAACCCACTTTTACTATGACAGCCTCGGACGGCTAATCGGAATCAGTTACCCTCCTTTGCCTGACGAAACAAGGCATAATGTTACAAATTACTACGGCTCTGACGGTTATCTCCGATACCGAATCGATTTCATCAACAGTACCCCGATTCGAACCAACAGCTACACCTGGCTCAACGGCCAACTCTACACCCACACCGATCCGCGAGGCTGGACCCGCACCTTCAGCTTCAATGACCTGGGACAAATCTTACGAATTGATTATCCCGATGGAACCTACGAACAGTTCTGTTACACCAACGGAGCCGGGGTGTTGCTCCTAGACGTAACTGCTTATCGGGATCGACTCGGTCACTGGACCTATTACTCCTATACCCCCACCCGTCGAATCCAGGACATCATCGACCCGTTGGAACGACAGACCCATTACGAGTGGTGTAGTTGCGGTGGCCCCGAGAGCATAACCCGTGCCTACGGCACAGACCTGGCCGAGACCACCACCTTCGAATACGACGCACGAGGTCGATTATTTCGTATAATCTACCCCGACAACTCCTACGAGCAGTTTACATACGATTCCAGGGACCTTCTTGTTATCCATACTACCTTGTGGGGGTCAGTGACGAATGAATACGATAATCTGGGACGTCTGATCGCCCGCAAGAACGCCGCCGGAACCCTGGAAGCCCGAGGATACGACTTGTACGATCGGCTCCGCTGGTTCTATGATGCCCAAGGACCCGATAATACGGTGTACTTGACCTACGACGACTTAGGTCGGTTGGTAGAACGTCACTTCAGTGCAAACGATAGTTATGAGTACTGGGGCTACAGTCCCGGGGTATGGGCACCGACCTCCTACACCAACCAGGTCGGAGACGTCACCCGATGGACCTATGACGCCCTGGGACGACTGAAGAAGGAGATCCAAGAAGGGGTGTGGACCAATCAGTACAGCTGGACCCCCGCAGATGATTTGGAGAGTTTGACCGACGGAAACGGTCATACGACCCAATGGAAGTACGATGCCGAAGGTCGGGTGATTGAGAAATGGTACGAAGGTCAGAGCCAGGCCGATGTGGTGTACCAATACAACGCCAACGGTTGGCTGACCGGCCGTTTCTTCCGCACCGTAGGTGGCACCTCCACCAACGGATACTGGACCTATTACGACTATGACGCAGCCGGCCAGTTGACGGGAATTACCTATCCAACCGGAACTCCCTCTGTCACCTTTGCCTACGATGCCCTGGGTCGAATCACCAACCGGGTGGACGGAATCGGAACCATGACATATCGTTATGAGATCCTGGGAGACGGAAAGCGTTCGGTAACCGAGGACGGTCCATGGAATAACGATGAGGTGACAGTGATCTATCAAGCCGGGCGTCGAGTCAAATTAGTGATCGCTCAACCCACCGGTAGCTATGTCGTGACTTACGACTACGATAGCGCCGGTCGCTGGAAAACAATCACCAGCCCAGCCGGAACCTTTACCTATAACTACGATCCCAACAAGGCCTCCAGCCTACCGATCGGGATCGATCTACCCGGAGGGAACTACATCACCAATCGATATGATACTATGGGCCGACTGGTTACCACCGGGATTTATGGCTCAGACGGATCCTATCGGAATGTAAATTCCTATCTTTACGATGCCGCTTGGCGGAAGACCCACCTGTACCGCTGGTTTCCAAGCATTCCTTCGTGGGAAGAGCGCTGGGATACAGCATATGATTCGGCCGGACAGTTGGTCGACGTGACCGCCTTTCGTCTTGACGGTCAGGGTTCTTATCACTGGGGTTACGGTTACGATCCGGCCCAGAATTTGGTCACCCGCACAAATCAATCGGTGGTAGAAAACTTCATCATCAACCCGCTGAACCAGGTGAAGCAAGGCCCCAACTGGAATTTCTCCTGGGACCAGCGCGGGAATTTGATTGAATGGGAACGAGTAGACGGATATCCCTGGTTCTACCTCTACTTCTATTGGGACCATGAGAATCGGCTCACTGCGGTGGAGACCGATACGGATGTGACTGAAGAGGCGAACCGGTGGCGGCGGGAATTGATCTATGATGGCTTGGGCCGGTTGCGAATTCGGAAAGACTACGACTGGCTCAGCGGCTGGGGCTGGTACCCGGTTCGAACAACCTACTACATCTATGACGGCTGGCTTTTGGTGCAGGAACGATCGACCTATCCTACCGCCACCTACGTCTGGGGACCGGATTTGTCCGGAAC
>CAZBKV010000281.1:0-4131 GCA_964492575.1 uncultured Verrucomicrobiota bacterium
TTCGCATCCAGCTGCCGCAGGTTAAATCCAGCTTGTCGGGCGCGGTCTAAGAGGGGGTCTACGTGGTGAGGTTCGGGGACTTGAGCGACGACCGTATCGAAGAACGGTTCGGGGGAGATCGAGTAGCCGAGCCGGCGCAATCCTTCGGCCAACAGAAGGGCCAGGCGATGGATCCGCTCGGCTAGGGCACGAAGACCGTGAGGGCCATGATAGATGGCGTAGAGGGCGGCCACCACCGCCATCAAGGCCTGGGCTGTGCAGATGTTGCTGGTGGCCTTTTCGCGGCGGATGTGCTGCTCACGTGCGGCCAGGGCAAGGCGGTAAGCCGGCCGACCGCGGCGATCTCGGGATAGCCCGACCAGTCGTCCCGGCATTTGGCGTTTGAAGGCGTCTCGCGTAGCAAAGAACGCTGCGTGGGGTCCGCTGAAGCCGAGGGGTTGTCCGAATCGTTGGGAATTGCCGACCACTACGTCGGCTCCCATCCGGCCCGGTGGTTCCAGAAGGGTTAAGGCCAGGAGGTCCGTACTCACAACGGCCAACGCTCCGGCCTGGTGGGCCTGTTCGATCCAAGGTCGAAGATCCCGAACACGGCCTTCTGTGTCCGGATAGGCGAGCCAGATTCCAAAATCGCGTTCTGTGGCTTGGAGCTGATCTAAGGGGCGGACCTCCACTTCAAACCCAGCAGCTTCGGCACGGGTCTGAACCACTTCAATTTCGTGAGGATGACAATGGTCGGCGATCAGGAAACGTCGACGCTGGGGTGTGGCTACGCGCCGCGCACAAAGCATCATCCCTTCGGCAGCGGCTGTTCCGCCGTCCAGAAGGGAGGCATTGGCGATCTCCATCCCGGTCAGCTCTGCCACCATGGTTTGGAAGTAAAAGAGGCATTCCAGCCGGCCTTGGGAGAGTTCCGATTGATACGGCGTGTAGGGGGTGTACCAACCGGGGTTTTCCAGGACATGACGCTGGATCGGCGGTGGGGTAATGCAGTCGTGATAGCTTAAGCCGAGCAGGGAACGGAGCAGGCGATTTTTCCGGCCCATCGCTCGCAGGCGTTCCAAGGCCTGGACCTCGGTCAGGGGCTTAGGTAGATTCATGGGTTGGGTCCGACGAATTGCCTCCGGAATGACCGCCTGGGCCAATTCCTCCAAGCTCTCCATCCCGAGAAATGAGAGCATGGTTTGGATGTCGGTTTCTCGAGGGCCGATCCAGCGTTTTACCGGTTGTTCTGGTGGAACTTCGCTTTCTGCGCTCATCGTTTGATCCTTTGTTTTTTGTTTTTTTACCGCATACAAAAACAACAAGAGGATGGTTTGTGGAACTGGCTTTTATGCCTTTAATGAGATTGGATCTCTTGGGCATTCCCCTACTGGCTGTTGCCGCCGACGCTGACTAGCTCCTCGCCAGTCAGGGCATTGATGATTTTGTATTGCTCGGCATGGAAGGTTGGATCCGCACTGAAGGAGAGTTTTCCAAAGTAGCGTTTTTCCAGCTCGATGATGAGTGGAGCGTCTTCGGTCTGAAGCCGTTCCAGCACGCGGGGATGGACGATGACCCGAAGCTGGAAGTCCGATTCATCCCGCGGGCGGCGTTTGAGGATTTCGATGATCTTGCGCTGGATTTCGACGCTCATGGTAAGGGGGCTCTTAATTTTGCCTTTCCCGTGGCAGTAAGGGCAATCGTCGTAGATCGCTTCGCGCACGCTTTCGGTATGGCGTTGGCGGGTCATCTCCATCAGGCCGAGCTGAGAGATAGGGAGGACATGGGTTTTGGCTCGGTCTTTTTTGAGGTTTTCCCGCATTCGTTGGTACAAGAGTTGGCGGTCTTTGGGGGATTTCATGTCGATGAAGTCGACGACGATCAGACCGCCGATGTTCCGTAGTCGGAGCTGACGGCAGATTTCGTCGGCGGCCTCCAGGTTGACCTGGAGGATCGTGGAACTGGGATCTTCGCCGCTCTTGTGGCGACCGGTATTGACGTCGATCGCCACCAAGGCTTCGGTTTCGTCGATGATTAGATGTCCCCCACTAGGGAGTTGGACCTTTCGGGCAAAGGCGCTCTCGAGTTGTCGGGTGACATTGAATCGGTCGAAGATCGGCTGTGGATCGGTATAGAGCATGACCTTCTTGACGCCGCGTTTGGAGATTCGGCCGATGAGTTCTTTGATGCGTTCGTACTGTCGGTAGTCATCGACGATGATCCGTTCGACGTCCTCGGTGAGAAAATCTCGGACGGTACGTTCTACCAGGTCCGGCTCTCGAAAGACGCAGGCCGGTGCGGGGAGTTCCTGGATTCGTTTTTGGATCTGTCGCCATTCTTCCAGCAGGAAGGCCAGTTCGCGGACGAAGTATCGGAACTGCTGCCCTTGGCCGGCGGTACGGATGATGATTCCCATTCCTTCGGGGACATTGAGTTTTCGGACGATTTTTTTGAGGCGTTGGCGTTCTTCCGGGTCCTCAATCTTTCGGCTGATTCCGCTTTGGTCTGAATTTGGTAAGAGGACCAGAAAGCGGCCGGGGATCGCCAGGTGTGTGGTTACTCGCGGGCCTTTGGTGCCGATTTGTCCTTTGCTGACCTGGACGACGATGTCGCTCCCCGGCGGATAAAGTCTGGGGATATCTTTCAGAGTGATCCGCGGACGTTCCCGCTTCCGGCCCGCCCGTTCCACGACTTCGACCGAGCTGTCGAAGGTCGCCGGAATGATGTCCCAGTAATGGAGGAAGGCGTTTTTGTCATAGCCGATGTCGACAAAGGCAGCCTTCAGCCCTTCGTCCAAATTCCGAACTTTCCCCTTGAAGATACTCCCGACCAGCCGTTCGGTGTTGGTTCGTTCGATGCTGAAGTCTTCCAATTTGCCGTCGACCAGGATCGCAACGCGCGTCTCGAGGGCCTCGGCATTGACGATGATTTCTTTATGCGGCCGAGTCTTTAGCCGTACGAGCTTTTTGACCTTCCGAACAACTTTCTGTGTGGTTGCACGAAGTTTATCTACCAGTTTTACTTCTTCAGCCGATTCACCACTCGGTTGGCTCACTTCGGCTTCCGGCGGCTTTTCTTGGACTGAGGTCTCCCCCGCCTTTTGGGCCTTCGTTTCGGCAATCAAGGCCACTGCTTCATCGGGGGTATCCGGTGGCAATCCGGCAGCTATATTCTCCGCCTTCTGAATCTCTTCCTCATGCTGCGCGTTGAAGACCGGCTCGGTATCCATCGTCGGCCGGACGGCCGTCGCAGCCAACCGTGCCTGTAGAGCAGATCGCTTTGGTTTAAAGGTTTGTCGATGTCCAGGCCGAAAGGTTTGTCCTGTCCGACTTTTTCGAGAATACCCACGCTGTGCCATATGACGTCCTACTCCTTCCGATGGAAATACACGTTTTCAATGAGGCCGATGCCGAGCAGGCAACTGACGACTGAGGTGCCCCCATAGCTCAGTAACGGCAAGGGCAACCCGGTCACCGGCATCAGCCGGATGTTCATTCCAATATTGATAAACACGTGGGTGAACAGCAGCGTGGTGATTCCAACCGCCAGGAGTTTACCCAAACGGTCGCGGGCTTGATTGGCGATTATCAACCCTCGCCATAAAACCAGCCCGTACAACAACAGAATCAGCACACTGCCGACAAACCCACTCTCTTCTGCAATCACCGAAAAGATAAAATCGTTGTGAGCTACGGCTCGAGGGAGGTAGCCCAAGGCATTTTGACTGCCTTTTTGCCATCCTTTCCCCCAGAGCCCTCCTGAACCAACCGAAATTAAGGCCTGCTCCACGTTGTAACTGGCGTCTCGATAAGCTTGAAGCAGGCGCCTACGTTCCTCTGGAGTAGCATTGGGCGGGATTCTAGGGGTTCCAAAATAGACCCACAGCCGCCGCTCTTGATACGGTTCCAGAGGAACAAAACGCCACTGATAGGGAATCCAAAAAACGTTTGCCACTACCACAAGAGCAAGCAGAACTCCTACCCCCAGCACCCGTTTGAGGTAACGAACCGGCACGCCGCCGACATACATCATCACCAGCGCCACCGGGAAAAAGACCAACGAAGAACCTAAATCTGGTTCCTTTAAAATTAACCCGACCGGAAGAAGGACCATTCCCAACGCCTTCAAAAACATCTTTGAAGAACGAAGTTC
>CAZBKV010000282.1:0-1943 GCA_964492575.1 uncultured Verrucomicrobiota bacterium
ATATAACCAGTATCGATCGGAACGCCGTCCGTTGGAAGAAGTAGTCCGATTTTGTAGGGCCTAGAAGCCGTTGGATTCGGAATTTCCACAAAGGGTAAGGACCTCGCTAGAAAGGATTTGCAGGCCTTCCCCTTGCGGAATGGAAAAAGAGTTGGGATGGTTGGGGAGTCATGAAAGCGACCGCGGAAGGGATTACAATCGAACTGCATAACTATCGCTACATGGGGCTGGTGGACTGGAAGCTGGAGACAGGGCGGCATCTTCGCGTGCCGATGACCGGTACGGTCGCCCAATGGCTTCAGGAAGGAAAACAGTATGAGCTGGAGTTAAAGAGGGAAGAAAACGTCGGGTTTGATGATTTTACTTTGAAAGATCGAGTCACGATTTGGCCCCTGTTTCGCCGCACGTATGAGTTTGAACGGACCAGTCCCTTTAGCGGTCGAGTTCTGTACCGCTACCGGGTGGTTGCCCGAGAAGCCCGTTATGAACGGGACTATGAGGCGATTGTCGAACTGGAGCAGTACCATTATGCCTCAGACGAGGAGATCCTGGCCCGGTGGCATTGCGAGCGATGCCGAGAGTTTGTAGAGGCCAACATCCGGCCTACATGTCCTCGATGCCGGACCCCCATGCGGTTTCAAGATCTGAAGGATGCCACGCGGGCCTCGCGATTTCTGGTCCTTCAACTTTTGGACCGTGAATCTTACGAGCCGGAGTACGTGGGCTATATCCGCGTCGATCCACCTGTACCGTTGCTCCACCGAAGGCTACCTGATGGGACAATCGAACGAAACATCCGAAACAAAATTTTCCCGGCTTGGTGGTTTAAGGATCCGTTCCGGCCTACCGAAGGAGCCACAACCCTGGAAGAATGGTGGAAGGTTCAAGGGGAAGTTTTAAAGACGACGCGGTCGCCGGTTTCCCGACTGGCCCGTGTCGTGGTCCATCCTGACTATCGAGCCGATGGGCTGGGCGGCTTGGCCGTACGGATCATGCTCGATTGGGTGCGAACTCGATGGATTCCGGAGATGCGTGGGCCAAAGGAAGCAGTCGAATGCATTGCCATGATGGCCCGCTATAACCCATTCCTGGAACGATCCGGGTTCCGATACCTGTTCGATTCCCGACAGGGTCGACCGGTCTTGTATTATCCCTTGAGCGAACGGGCTCAGGAGGCAATAGAAACTTTCCTGAAAAACGACCCGGTAGCCAAAGAACACCAGGGTCGACTCCATCGCTCGCGATTTGCCGAGGTGGATCGGTTGCAAGGTCCGATTGTTCTGAAAGAGATTACAAAGGCGTACAGCAGTCACCTGACGGTGGAAGATTTAAGCGGACCGGTGCGAGAGGTCTTGGAGGCCTTCGGCGTTCGGCAACGAGTCGTTCAAAAATACGTCATCCGCAAGGCCTCGGCCACGATCCAACCCGGCACGGTCAACGTCCTCCTTGGAGCCTCCGGAAGTGGGAAAACGACCTTCCTACGCATGCTCTACGGTGCCGCAACCGGTACGAAGGATCCTCTCTACCAGCTTGACAGCGGCTCGATCCGCATGCCGAAAAACGTCTCCGTCCAGGCCCATCTGCCCGGCGAACTAGAACCCCAGTTCGGAGGAAAACCGATCCTAGAAACCATTTATGAACTCACCCAGGACGAATCCTTGGCCATCGAGATTCTCAACTATGCCGGAATCTCTGACGCCGTGCTCTACCGAGCCCCGTACCGGGAGCTTTCCACCGGACAAAAGGCTCGTGCCCAGCTGGCCTGGATGCTGGCCCATCGACCCAATTTGCTCCTAATCGACGAATTCGCCGCTCATCTGGATCCTGCTACCGCCTTACGTGTCGCTCGAAAGCTGGCCGATCTAGCCCGAAACAAGGGAATTACCCTTGTGCTTGTCTGCCATCGCCCGGAACTCATCGAAGTCCTGGAACCGGACAACGTC
>CAZBKV010000282.1:1953-4128 GCA_964492575.1 uncultured Verrucomicrobiota bacterium
ACGTCTTTGTGGTTGGATACGGGACCTTCTATCGTCAGGGAGATCTGCCAGAGCGAGGATTCCGTGTCCTGGAGCCGTACGCCAGTTACATCGTCGAAGGCAAAAAGACCTGGGAACTGCGGCGGCGTCCGACGAATATCCGCGGCCGGGTCGGAATCGTCAGCGGCGATCAAGTCATCGGTTCGGTGGAAATCGTCGACAGCATCGGCCCCTTGACCCAGGAACAGTTGGAAAAGCACCAAGACAAACACCTGGCCGACAAAGAATTTTTGAAAAAATACGCCCGAGGTGAGCCCCTCTACGTCTGGGTCCTTTCCGGAGCCCGCAAATTTGATAAGCCCATTCCCATTCAAATCCGCCAGGGCCATCAAACCTGGCTGAATTTAGTCGAAGCCACAGAAGAAAAGAGACCGACAAAAGCTCAAACCTCACCGTCCCCTTCCTCTGACAAAGAATCTCATCCTTCAAGCTAGACCTATCTGCCCACTAAGAATACAAGAGATTTTTTATTAATCCGGTCAAAAAAGACGATAGAGTTCAGAAGGCAAAGCTTGTTCGAAAAAGGTATCAGTCAATTTTCTCTATATCGGCGCGTTGGAGACAACGCGTCCTATTTTCCAATTCCCTTTCGAATACCCAGGGATAGGTAGGGTGGCTTGTCCTCAAACCGCCGCAAGAGATTCATCCCCTTTTCCCCGGCGTATTGGGGACAACGCGCCTTACCACAAATGGGAGGCCATGGCACGTTGGGGACAGTGCGCCCTTGTATCCTTGTAGGAGTGCTTCTTTCCTTGTTGCCCGGGAAGGAAAACTCGGGAGGCAAAGTAGAGACAAAAATCGGATTGGACGATCTCCTGTTTTATGGTGAAATGATTGGAGAAACCATCAGTCGAAGAGGGAGGTTTACGATGCAAGCGAAAAAGATGAATCGACGACGTTTTCTTCTTACCACCGGAATGCTAGGCACAGGATTTACCCTGATTCAAGCCGAGCAAGTCCGTGGGACGAAGGCCAATCGGAGGATCAAAATCGGACTGGTAGGTTGCGGGAATCGAGGGCGTTGGATCACCAGGCTGTTTCTGAAACACGGTGGGTATGAAGTCGTGGCGGTAGCAGATTATTTTCGAGACCGGGCCGATCGAGCCGGCGCCCAATTTCAGATTCCCGAATCTCATCGATTTGATGGGCTGAATGGATACAAGCGGTTGTTAGAGACCGAGGTAGAAGCGGTGGTCATTGAATCTCCTCCTTATTTTCATGCGGAACAGGCCTGGCAGAGTGTTTTGGCCGGGAAACATGTCTATATGGCCAAGCCGATTGGGGTGGATGTTCCGTCCTGTCAGTTGGTTGAGGCGGCCGGGAAACGGGCCCGACGCGAAGGTCGGGTTTTCTTAATCGATTTTCAGACTCGAGCCAGTCCGGATTATCAAGAGGTGATTCGTCGTGTCCGCGCCGGACAAATTGGAAGAATTGTATGTGGGGAAGCCTCTTATCAATGTGGGCCGACCTGGGCGCATTTTCGGACCTTTCTGCAAGGAAAAGAGACGGATCCGGAAGCGCGTTTGCGGGCATGGGGGATTGATCGGGTTTTGTCGGGGGATGTGATTGTGGAACAAAATATCCATGCTTTGGATGTAGCGACATGGTTTTTGGATGCCGCTCCGATTAAGGCTTATGGGACAGGGGGGTTGGCCCGAGGATTTGGGTCGTGTTGGGATCATTGGTCTGTGATTTTTTACTTTCCTAACGATGTAATTGTCACCTTTAACTCCAAACAATTTGGACATGGGTATGATGATATTTGCTGTCGGATGTATGGGACGGAGGGGACCGCGGATACCCATTATTTTGGGAAAGTGGTCTTAGAAGGGAAAAATGATGTCTATCGTGGGGGGAATCCGTCTTTGTATCAGAAAGGAGCGGAGTGGAACATTGCAAGTTTCTATAAAGCTGTGGTTCAAGGAGATGCTTCTAATCCGACAGTAGAACCCAGTGTCCGGAGTAACTTAACGTGTATTCTTGGGCGGACGGCGGCTTACCAAGGGGAAGAGGTGAGCTGGCGAGAAATGATCGCTCGAGCTGAGAAATGGGAATTTGATACTTCTGGGTTGAAGGCGTAACGGCGGGTCTTTTGGTTCAGGACTGTTTTATATTAATTCTATCAAAGAGGCGAAT
>CAZBKV010000283.1:0-4123 GCA_964492575.1 uncultured Verrucomicrobiota bacterium
GGTAGGTAGGGCGGTTTGTCCTCAAACCGCCGCAGGAAATTTCATTTTCCCCTTTCCCCGGCACGCTGGGGACAGCGCACCCTACCTTTCTCATTCGAGGGCGGTTATTTAACCGATGCCGTTCGGATTTTTCTGGGGAGTCTTGAGGGATACCTTTTCATTTCTTCCACTTTACCCGAAAGGCGAGGGTGTCGGTTTCGGTCGGAGAAAAGACGGCCTGGTAGGTAATCCAGCCGTCGCCGGAGACGTTCGGGGCTCGTGTTGGGGCACGAAGGCTGAGGGAAAGGCGTTTCATAGCCTTCGGTTGAAGTTGGACGGTTCGTTGTCGTAGGGAAACGGTCCATCCTGGTGGCAGAGAAAGGAGACGGATGGTTCCGTGTAAGGGTTGCTTGCCAAAATTGTAAATACGTAGCTTAAAGCGGACGGTTTCTCCGGGTTGGAATCCATACACGTAGGCTTGGGACCAAGAACGGTCGGCTACTTGGATCCGTCGATGGGGTGGAAACACGGCCTGAAGCACGACATGGGATGGATGCCCTGTCCGTTTGGGACTGGAAATCGGGGGCGGTTCCAGAGGAAGCCTTTGAGCCGTACCGGGACGAAGGAGGAGGAACTGCGGTGCGGACCCGACCTGACCGGTCCACCGAATAGGACGGCCTAGGTAGTCATAGGCGGCTTGGACTTGGAGGTCGGAAGGCAAGGAAAGATGGGAACGCTGTCGACCTCGTTGGGGCCAGTCCACAGGGCGTTCAGCCCAGACGACAAGGACATCGTGCTCTTTTCCATCCGGTACGGCACGAAAGGCGATGACCGTGGTCTTCTCGTCCGGCCGCCAACGGCCCAGGCACTGGGCGCCGGCTAGAAAACGACCGATCGCCGCCAGGGCCACGTAACCAGGCCGTGGGGTAAAATCTTTTCGAAGCAGCCCGAATTGGACCCCGCTGGGTTCTTGGTAGTTGCCGAGGATGAAATGGAAATGGCGTGCCGCTCCGGCATAGAGAGATTGGGCATATTCTTGGGCCAGGTACTCGGCTTTCAGTCGAGCATTACGCGGGGAAAGGTCGTACCAGGGGGCATTGCCGAGGTGGTGAATCCCGCGGTCGGCTTCGGTTACCCACATAGGGCGACCACAGGCCGCGACGCGAGCCGGAGCCCAGAGTTCAAGGTAACTATGTGCCCAGTCGTAGGAATGGATATTGTAAGTATCGTAATACGGCCAGGTATGGTTTGCGAGAAGGCCGGTGGTATGCTGCCAGGTAGGGACTGTGGTGACCACATTCCAGCAAACGATCAGGTGAGGATCTTCGCTTTTAAATCCCAGCCAGGCCGCCTTCTGCCAGGAACACATTTGATCGACCGTATGTCCGCCGAAGGTAGCCACATTGGCTTCATTCCACGGTTCCCATGCTTGAACCAGGCCGTGAAACCGTCGGGCCATCGCCTGGGCAAATCGATAGACATGGCGCAGGTCCACTGCAAACTCAGAAGTAGATCGGCCTTCGGTGGCCCAAGGGGGTGTGTCGTGAAAGACTTGGAGAATGCGAAGGCCGGCAGCGTGTTGAATCCGCGCAGCCGAGTCATAAGTAGAATCCTCAAGAAACCGACCGGGTTTCGGTTCGATCTCACGCCACCGCATGCGATCTCGAATCCACTTGACCCCGGCCAGCGCAGCCAGGTTGGCAAATCGGCGTTGGTTTTCGGGGTTGTTGTGGGCGAACCAGGAAATAGCGGCATCTACGGCGATGGGTGAGTCTTCCGGGATGGGACTTTTCAGTCGGGCGAGGACAGCGGCGGTTGTCCAGCATTGGAGTTGTCCGGCAGTGTTGAGAAATTCAATGCGGTACCAGCCGATCGGCATCGGGCCAAGGAGAAGACCGGTTGAGGAGTGGTTTTCCAGTTTGCCGGATCGGATCTGGTGACCCTGATCATCCAACACGCGCCAGTAGACTGCACTGGGTTTCCAGTTTTCGGGCAGTCGGATCTGAACGGATTCCCCTTCCAGATAAATATTTCCCGGATGATCGGGCAGTGGGGTGGGAACGGAAGGACGGCTTGCTAGGGCAAGAAAATCCAGCAAAAGCAGGGTCAAGAAGAAGCCCGCTCCTTTTTGGAACCTTTGCCGAAAAAGACAGATGTTTCCCGTTGGGCGCTTCATATCCTCAGCTTACGGCAAGGGAAAGGGAAATGACGAGCGATTTTGGAATCCCGCCTTCGTAGATCGAGAGAAGAAGAATCGCAGGATTCGGGATGGAAGGGGGCTCAAAGATTCAAAAGCTGTTCCCTGGTCAGAAGGGAATAACCGTTCTGCTGGAGGATCTGCCGGGCCTCGTCCATTTGTTCCGGTTCAAGGAGGAGGATGGCGCGATTGTGGAAGACAAAGCCAGAGCAGTTGATTAGGTTGATGTCGGCCTCGGCGAGGAGGGCCGTAATCCGGTAGAGGCTGCCGGGTTGGTTGGGAATCTCTACGGCCAGGATGTCTACCATGGTACAGGTCAGATGATGTCGGCGAAATTCTTCGTATGCCAGAGTGGGATTATTGACTAGAAAACGAATGATGCCGTAGCCGTTGACGCTGGCGATCCCGACCCAGTGGATGTTGATTCCGGCCTGGGCGAGGATACCGGCGCAGCGGCTTAGTTGGCCTTTCTGATTTTTGGCAAAGACGGCAATGAGTTGGACGGAATGGGTCTCTTTCATAGGGCATCCAATTGAGGTTTAAAGTGTTCGCTGGTCGAGCACGCGTTTGGCCTTCCCTTCGGTTACAGGGAGGGTTCCCGGTTCAAGGAGTTCGACGGTTGGTTTGACCAGAATTTCTTCCCGAATTTCTCGCGCAACCTGTTCTTCCAGGGCTCGAAGATGGGTAAGGGAACCGTCGAATTGCGTAGGGGAAAGCTCGACACGGATGGTGAGTTGATCCACGTCGGTCAGCACGATTTGGTAATTTCGGCCCAGGCCGGGAATGCTCATCAGGACACGTTCGATTTGTTGGGGGTAGAAGTTGACGCCGCGGACGATCAGTAAGTCGTCCGTACGACCGGAGATGCGTTCGATGCGACGGTGCGTCCGCCCGCAGGGGCAGGGTTCAGGGAGGAACCGAGTGATATCACGGGTTCGGTAGCGGATCAGAGGCATGGCTTCCCGTTGCAGGGTAGTCAGAACAAGTTCTCCGAGCTGCCCTTCTGGAACCGGTTGACCGGTTTGGGGATCGACGATTTCGGCCAGGAAAAAGTCCTCCCAGAGATGAAGACCGTTTTTCTCCAGGCATTCGAAGGCCACGCCGGGGCCGCTCATTTCGGTCAGGCCATAGCAGTTATATACGTCGATACCCAAAGCCTCTTCGATTCGGCGGCGGGTCTGTTCGGTATAGGGCTCGGCACCGACATAGGCTCGTTTCAGGGCAAAGTCCCTGCGAGGATCGATGCCGTGACGGTCAAAATAGTCCGCCAGGTAAAGGGCATAGCTTGGGGTAAGATGGAGGACGGTGGTGCGGAAATCCCGCATCAGGGCAATTTGGCGTTCGGTATGCCCAGGGCCGGAAGGAACGACCAACATGCCGATTCGTTCGGCTCCATAGTGCATCATAAAAGCCCCGGTAAAGAGCCCGTAGGTCATCATGTTTTGGAGGACATCCTGGTTCGTGCAACCGGTCATGACCAGACAGCGGGCCATCATTTCGGCGGCTCGGTCCAAGTCCTTGCGCGTGAAGAAGACGACCTTGGGTTTCCCGGTCGTGCCGCTGGAGCTATGGACTCGGACGACCTGTTCTTTCGGCACGGCCAACATCCCATCCGGATACGCCGCGCGCAAATCGTCCGCCGTGGTAAAGGGAAGACGTTGGAGGTCGTCTAGAGATTTAATATCCTGGGGAGTCAAACCGAGGGTTTCCATGGCTTTCCGGTAGTAGGGAACATGGGTGTAAGCATGGTTTACGGTCCACAAAAGCCGCTGTTGTTGCCATGCTCGGAGCCGTTCGGGCGGCAGCGTCTCTTGTGTCGGATCCCAGAACATGCTGATATTGGATGAAAATTTCTCGGTCTCCTTTCTCGGTTCCTTTGATTTCTTTTGGTAATTCCTTAATTTATTCCACTTTTTCTTCTTCTACCTTTAAGAGATCTAAAAATTT